>JALVBA010000222.1 GCA_027010905.1 Marinilabiliaceae bacterium | reverse complement strand
CTCTGATGTAATAGTATTAGCTGCTAAAGTTAATGGCAAAGGCTTCCATTATTCAATGATGGGTAACCCCGAGGCTTGTACCGGGTGTACTAACTGCTCGATGGTTTGTCCTGACAGTTGTATTACTGTTTACAGGGTGGTGGAGAAGACAGAAGAATAAGTATTGATATTAGGAAATATTTCATAATATGAGAGAATTAAAATTAATGAAAGGTAATGAGGCCATTGCAGAGGCTGCTGTTCGTTACGGAGTAGATGGATATTTTGGATATCCCATTACCCCACAGTCGGAAGTTATGGAGACCCTCATGCTCATGAAACCATGGGAAACTACCGGCATGGTTGTTTTACAGGCAGAGAGTGAAGTTGCCTCAATAAATATGTTATACGGCGGTGCCGGATCAGGCAAGCGCGTTATGACATCCTCCTCCTCTCCGGGAGTTAGTTTAATGCAAGAAGGAATAAGCTACATTGCAGGTGCCGAGTTGCCTTGCGTTATTGTAAATGTTGTAAGAGGGGGACCGGGGCTTGGTACTATTCAACCTTCACAATCTGACTATTTTCAGGCGGTTAAGGGTGGTGGTCATGGTGATTATAAGCTAATTGTATTGGCACCTGCCTCTGTTCAGGAGATGGCTGATTTTATAGGATTGGCTTTCGAACTAGCCTTTAAATACCGCAATCCGGCAATGATTCTTTCCGATGGTGTTATTGGTCAGATGATGGAGAAGGTTGAGTTTGACGAGTATCGAAAGAGGTGGACTGAGGAGGAGTTGATAAAGAATAATCCATGGGCCGCAACAGGTAAGACACCTGACAGAGAGCGAAATGTTATCACATCTTTACACTTACAGGCTGTCGATCAGGAGAAGTTGAATCATAAGCTTCAGGCAAAATACCGAGAGATAGAGAAGAGTGAGGTTCGTTACGAAACGTACATGTGCGATGATGCCGAGTATCTGATTGTAGCTTTTGGCTCAAGTGCCAGAATCTCGAAGAAATCTGTTGAACTGGCTCGGACAAAGGGGATTAAGGTTGGTCTGCTGCGTCCTATCACACTCTTCCCGTTTCCTTACAGAGAGATAGATGCCTATTCGGAACAGATTAAGGGAATTCTTACAGTAGAGATGAATGCCGGGCAGATGGTTGAGGATGTAAGGCTTGCTGTTAGCGGCAAAGTGAAGGTTGAACATTTCGGACGAATGGGTGGTATGGTCTCTTCGCCTGATGAGGTGGAAGAGGCTCTCGAGCAAAAAATTATAGGAGGATAAATAATGATTGATATTAAAGATATAATAAAACCCGAAAACTTAGTTTTTAAAAAGAGCAAGGTTTTAACCGACATGGAGATGCACTACTGTCCGGGCTGTAGCCATGGTGTTGTGCACAATCTTATCGCTGAGGTTATCGAAGATA
Organism: Marinilabiliaceae bacterium; assembly: GCA_027010905.1. GTDB lineage: Bacteria > Bacteroidota > Bacteroidia > Bacteroidales > Marinilabiliaceae > JAADEM01. The sequence goes on along the minus strand of JALVBA010000222.1, from coordinate 5,087 downwards.
TGGATATTCAGAACAGTGTTATTGGAGTTGCTCCTGTAGGATGTTCTGTTTTGGCCTATAACTATCTTCATATCGACTGGCATGAGGCTGCTCACGGAAGAGCACCTGCTGTTGCCACAGCTGTTAAAAGGCTTATGCCCGACAAGTTTGTCTTTACCTATCAGGGCGATGGCGACTTAGCAGCAATCGGTACTGCTGAAACTATTCATGCCTGTAACAGGGGTGAGGATATTACAATTGTCTTTATCAATAACGGCATCTACGGAATGACAGGAGGACAGATGGCTCCTACTACCATCGAAGGGATGGTTGCATCAACCTGTCCTGCGGGTCGTGACCTCAAGCGCGATGGTTATCCAATTAAGATAACTGAGATATTGGCCACTCTTCCGGGCACCTGTTATGTTACGCGTCAGGCAGTGCATACACCCGGTAGTGTAAGGAAAACTAAAATAGCACTCAGAAAAGCTTTTGAAAACCAAATAGCCAAAAAAGGAACCTCTATTGTAGAGGTGGTTTCAACATGTAATTCGGGATGGAGGATGACACCTGTGAAGGCTAACAACTGGATGGTTGAAAATATGTTTCCTGTATACCCGCTTGGTGATATAAAGGATGAATAGAGTTGTTAATTCGTTATTCCGATAATTGGTTTATCGTACTTTGAATATAACGAACAGACAATTAAACAGATAAACATTTAAAAGATGAAAGAAGAGATAATTATAGCGGGTTTTGGCGGTCAGGGAGTTCTTTCTATGGGTAAGATTCTTGCCTATTCTGGTGTGATGCAGGATATGGAAGTTTCGTGGATGCCTTCGTACGGACCTGAGATGCGCGGAGGAACGGCCAACGTAACGGTAATCCTAAGTGATGAGAGTATCAGCTCTCCAATTTTACATGAGTTTGATACGGCAATAATTCTTAATCAACAATCGCTCGATAAATTTGAGAGTATGGTAAGGCCGGGGGGATTACTAATTTACGATGGTAACGGAATAACACATCACCCTACCCGTAAAGATATAAGTATCTACAGAGTTGATGCAACTGTTGAGGCTGCCAGAATGAAATCGGCCAAAACATTTAATATGATTATTTTGGGTGCTTATCTGAAACTTCATGATCTTGTTAAAATGGAGAATGTGCTGAAAGGGCTGAAGAAATCGCTTCCTGAACGCCATCACCACCTTATTCCGTTAAATGAAAAAGCCATAACCAGAGGAGGAGAGATAGTAAAGAAAATATAGAGCAGGGCTGTTGCGATATTACATCCTATATCGTAAGTTATAGCTGTTCTAATGAGTGAATTAATGATAAAGAAACAATGACAAAAGATTTGAAATTCAGGATAAAAATTGCCGCTGAACCCGAAGATGTATATACCGCACTGACTCGCCCTTTGGCTATTGAGCTATGGACAGGCTACCCCGCAAAGATGTCTACTGAGCCGGGGAGTGAGTTTGAGTTGTGGGACGGAGATATTTGTGGTAAGAATATTGAGTTCGAAGAGAACTTTAAAATTGTTCAGGAGTGGTATTTCGGCAATCAGGATAAACCATCAATAGTTACAATGAAACTTTTCAAACAGGGTACTAAAACCCAGATTGAGGTAAATCATACAAATATCCCAATTGACGATTTTGATGATATAAAAGAGGGATGGTTGGAAAACTACTTCTCCGCTGTAAAGGACTTTGTTGAGGTAAAGTGATTAAGTTACTAAACCTTCAGCATGGCTTGAAACCACACAGCAAGTGTCAGTATTATTAATATGTATTAGTTTATCTTCTATTGAATAAAATGAAAATTAAAATTATCCTCTCCCTACTTATAATATCACTTTTTGTTGGAAATATGTTTACAACTCAAAGTGACAAAGCTAGTGTAATAGCCTTTTATAATATGGAAAATCTCTTCGATACTATCAACACTCCGGGTATTTATGACACGGAGTTTACGCCCGCCGGTTCAAAGAGATGGACGGGTGACAAATATTGGGAGAAGATTAATAATATGGCCACTGCAATCTCTAAGATTGGTGAGAAGGATGGGGTGCCGGGACCTGCAATACTTGGTGTTTGTGAGATAGAGAACAGAAGCGTTCTGGAAGATCTTGTTAAGGCTGAACCTCTTAAGGATTTGAACATGAAAATAGTACACTACAATTCACCCGATAAGAGGGGCATTGACGTGGCACTGCTGTATCAGCCCCGCTATTTTAAGGTAACGCACTCGAGTTCTGTACCGTTGATGATAACCAAAAATGGGGGTAGAAGAGTATATACCCGCGACCAATTGGTTGTTTCAGGAATATTTAACGGTGAAGAGATGCACTTTGTTGTTAATCATTGGCCGTCGCGAAGGAGTGGTAAGAGTAAAAGCCGTCCGCAACGTAATGCGGCAGCTGATCTTTCCAGATCGATTGTTGACTCCATAACAGCAATTAATCCTAATGCCAAAGTGGTTGTTATGGGCGACTTTAATGATGAACCAATGAATGAGAGTGTGAATATTCATCTGAAAGCTGTTGGTAACAAAAATAAGCTAAAGGAGGGTGATATGTACAATACAATGTATAAGCTATACAAAAATGGAATAGGGTCGCTGACCTACCACCATAACTGGATTCTTTTTGATCAGATAATTATTACTCAACCATTTTTGGATGGCGATGACTCAACATACAAATTCAAGGCAGCTCATGTTTTTAATGATAATATGTTGGTAAATAGGTGGGGGAAATATAAAGGCTATCTGCATCGTACTTACGTTGGAGATAGCTATAAGGCCGGCTACAGCGACCACTTCCCGGTGTATATTCTGATATTTAAGGAGGAGGAGGAGTGATAAACGCGGGAGTTTCTTGTTTCGGATTTCTTGTTTCAGGTTCCGGGTTGTTACTGCATACTTTTCACTTTTGCCTTTTGACTTTTTCATCTCGATGCCCGGGACTTCGCTATCGCTCAGCTTTTGCCTTTTTACCTATACAACCTATTCTCTTCAATATATTCAAAAACACCATAAGGCATGAAGGCACGCACGTCGTGTCCTGCACTAATCCACTCACGTATCATTGTAGATGAGATATCAACCACCGGGGCATTTGTAATTTTTGTTTTGTCGGTTAACTCTTCAGTATTTATTGCATATCCGTTTCGGGGATATACAAGTATGGGGTATCTGTTTATAATCGTGTCCGCCTCTCTCCATCGTCTGATATTGATGATATTGTCACTACCCATTATCAGATGGAATTGGTTGTGTGAATATTTTTCTGCCAACAGATTTAGTGTGTTGATAGTGTATGATGGTTGAGGCATATTAAACTCAATATTGCTGGCAGTTATTCGTTTAAGTCTATCAACTGCCCTGCTTACCATTTCAAATCTAATCTCTTCAGATGTCAGTTCTGATTTGTTCTTGAACGGACTTTGAGGACTGATAATCAACCACACCTCATCCATCCCTTCAAACTCAACCATGTAATTGGCTAATATCACATGGCCAACATGAATTGGATTAAATGAACCAAAGAAAAGACCTATATTTTTGTTCTGCTTTGTCATTTACTTAAAAAGTTAGCAAGTGCCTCCTCTGTTAAATTAATTGCTTTGTCAAGGTCGTCATTTATAATTACAGTATCAAATTTATCTGCATACGACAGCTCTTCCTCTGCTTTAGCCAGCCTCTCTCTGATCTTTTCGGGCGTATCGGTTCTACGATTTGTCAACCGTCTCATCAACTCATCCAACGAAGGTGGTTGAACAAAAATGGCAAGTGCTTTTGAACCGTACAATCTCTTTATGTTTAATCCGCCAACTACATCAAGGTCGAAAATCACATTGTTGCCTTTTGCGGTAATTCGTTCCACCTCACTTTTTAGTGTTCCGTAGTAGGTGTCCGGATACACCTCTTCCCACTCAAGAAGTTCGTTGTTCTCTATCTTCTTCTTAAACTCCTCGGGCGAAAGGAAATAGTACTCCCTGCCATCCTTCTCCTCACCTCTGGGAGCTCTGCTTGTGGCGGAGATAGAGAATTTTAGGTTAAACTCTTTTTGCAGTAGTGAATTAATTATTGTGGATTTCCCCGAGCCTGACGGAGCCGAAAAAATTATTAGTCTACCTTGTTTCATATTTTGTTATTTGTCCTAAAGAACATTAAGAATTTGTTCCTTAATTTTTTCCAACTCATCTTTCATCTGGATAACTATACGCTGAAGTGCTGCGTCATTGGCTTTCGACCCCAGAGTGTTAACCTCTCTGCCAATCTCCTGTGATATAAAACCCAGTTTTTTCCCTATCGGCATATTGGAGTCTAATGTTTCAATGAAATAGTCGAGGTGATTTGCAAGTCGCACCTTCTCCTCTGTAACGTCCAGTTTTTCGATGTAGTAAATCAGCTCTTGCTCAAAGCGATTCTCATCAACACTGCTTTTCTCAGTCAATGCTTGTAATCCATCTTTAATTCGATTCTTTACCTTCTCTATGCGCTCCTTCTCGTGTGGTTCAACTTCGGAAAGTAGTTTTCTGATGTTATCAATTCGTTGCGTCACCTCTCTGCTCAAAGCCTCACCCTCCTGTTGCCTGAATGTAATAATATCATCAATAGCTCCATCGATAGATTTTGAAAGCTCTTTCCACTCCTGCTCGTTAAGTTCAGCCTGCTCTGTTTTAGTTGTATCGGGCAGTGGCATAATTACTCTTAGGAAGTCTGAAGTCTCACCAATGTTCAACTTGTCGGCCACCGGTTTAAGCTGTTGGAAATATGATTCGATAATTTGTTGATTAATCTTTGTTACTCTGTCGGGTATCTCGGCTTCAACAAAGAAACTTATATCCACCTTCCCTCTGAAAAGACGACTACTTATCTTATTTCGTATCTCAATCTCCTTCTCTCGGTAGAGCCCCGGAATACGTGAGTTGATATCCAGCTGTTTGCTATTGAGAGATCTTATTTCGATGTTTATCTTTTTCTGAGGAAGAGTGCAGGTGGCTTTACCGTAGCCAGTCATTGAGAATATCATCTGATTATCTTTAAGAGTTTATTTGATTACAAAGTTAATCTTTTCTTATAATTTTTATTGC
>JALVBA010000221.1 GCA_027010905.1 Marinilabiliaceae bacterium | reverse complement strand
CCTTTACCCAGATACCGGATTGTTGTACACTGCCGATGTCAAAATACTGTTTATTCAACAGATTGTTGATATCAAGAAATAGCATGTACTTTTCTGCCGTCCATTGTAGCCTTGCATCAACAGTAACAAAAGGCTCATACTCTCTTTGTACCTGAACAAACGAACCATCCTGAATAGTGTATGCACTGTAAGTGCCGTTTCTGTCCTGATAGAGCATGCTGATGTTAAATGTCAGTTTAGAAAATAGTCTGTTTTTAACACCGAGGTAAAGTTTATGCCTTAGGTAATCGAGCACATAAACCGATTCATAGTCCGGAAGGATATCTTTATCCTGAATGACGTAATTGTATCCAAAATCAAATGACTGAAAGAGAGTTTGATTCTGAAATATCTTTTGCAAATTAACCGTTGATGAGAGTTCAACACCTGTGGAGTTCATCTCAGAAAGGTTACGAGTAACATACTTCTCCTCATCCCCTATCCTACCCCAATCGATAAGATTGCTTGATTTGCGATGAAACACCGTGAGTTTGTTCTCCATGAGACCTGTAACGTAGCTACCGCCTCCCTCATAGGTTACAGCCTCCTCGGGCTTAAGATTTTCGTTGCCAAGATTAAACGGGCCGGAATAGAACAACTCCGTAAATGTGGGTAACCTCAACGAATTGTTGATACTTGCAAATATCTTAAATCTGGAGCTAATCCAATAGCTTGCATCCATACCGGGAAAGAGTTGAAGAGCTTCATCAAGAGAAGAGTTATTATTCAACAGCACACCTGCCGAAAAGGAAAACTTATTAATCACAAAAACATGCTCCAGAAAAAATGAGTTATTAACACGACTGAAAAATTTGTCAAAAACTGCACACGGCTCACCCGGTACAGGCTTTGGATTATCTACATCGTTACCAATGTTGTTGCTCCAGATACTCTCGCTACGCACCTCTCCGCCAAAAGATGTTTTACCCAACAACCAGGGGATAACAAAATTCAGGGTTCCTCCAAAAATATCCGTCATATGATAATTGTGGCCTGCATACCAGTCAGGCAACTCGTTTCTGAATAGTTCAAATCTATCCTGATTTCGCCTCCAATAGAGTGCCGGGGTTATTTTAATCCGGTTGCCAAAGGTTGACTTAACAGATATAAAGGTAGTTTTTATCTGTTCAAACTGGTCGGGGAATTTGGGAGTGTAAAAGGAGTTTGCCCCAAAAGCTTTATTCGAGTAACCTGCCTGAAAGTCGAGAGTCTCACTTCCCAATTGCAGCTTACCATTGTAAAAGAGGTGTAGTGTTTTAAAATCTGTATTCTCAATATATCCGTCACTACTTGAGAAGCTGCCTGCAAAATAATTATTAAACTTTTTTGAAACGAGGGTAGAGTTAACGCCTACATTGTACAATCCGTACTGGCCGCCCATTGCCCGGGCTCTAAAACTCTTTTCTTTAATGTCGGAGGTGATAATATTTATTGCACCGCTAAATGCATTTGGCCCGTATACTCTTGCTCCGGGGCCTTCGAGGATTTCTATTCTTTGTATATTTTGGAGATCAACAGGTAGGTTTAGGTTGTGATGGCCGGTTTGAGGGTCAGTAATGTTTATCCCGTTCAGAAGTATAATTACCTGATTAAAAGAGCCGCCCCGGACTGAGATGTCCGACTGTATTCCTACAGGCCCCCGCTGACGAACGTCAATGCCAACAGCATATCGCAACAGTTCGTCAACGCTTTGCACAGGAATGGTTGATATCTCCTGCTTTGAGATAATAGTTATTACCCTCCCCACCTCTGAGTACAAGGATGGAGAGCGCCGTGCAGAGACCTGCACCTCGTTCAGGCTGATTATTCTACCTATTGTATCGCTGCTAACCTGAGCCAATGTTTGCATACAACCAAAAACAGAAAAGTAGGCAGTGGCTAAAAAGAGTATCTTAACCTCTCTTCCCAGAGTGGCAAATATGGCATAACTCTTTGACTGCCACTTTTTAAAAACTAATGTGTTTTTCACTTTATGTTCTCTGCGAATCATAAAACTATAGGTTTAACTAAATTTGAAGCGAATATAATTATATTCATTTTTGCCGCATAACCTTTTTCAATATTTCGATTCAAAACGGATATTTTTTTTCTACCCTTAATTTTGTGTATTTTTATCCACGCAAAAAACAGAACAAATGAAAGCAACAATTACAATAATAGGAATAATCCTACTTTCTCTCTTTTCTTACACACTTGCCAACGGACAGGACAAAACTGTTAAGAAGACATCCACTGGATACGGGTTTAATAAGGAGTTTATTCACAAAGCGAAAGGGATTAATCTGCTAAACATTAAAAACAAGTATGGAAATGTAACTATCGAAGGATGGGACAAGGATTCTGTACAGATTGTTTATGAGGTAAGTATTGACACTTACAACAAGAAGCTTGCGCAGGAGATACGGAATCAGATAACCATTAGAGAATATACAACAGGGAAAGGGTTGTTTGTTAAAACCATTTTTGAGGAGGATTTTCATTCGGCCTTTACATTCTCAATCGACTATAAAATAAATATTCCATTTAAGCTGAAAACGGAGATAAAAACAGGGTTTGGCAACACATTCCTTAAAGATGTTCAAGGCAAAGTATCCATCAAGGCAGAGTATGGAAAACTTTTTATAACAAATCAGAACTCTGAAGAAGCTCCGGAGCTTAACCTTTCGTTAGATTTTGTTGAAGGAGAGATAGAGCATGCTAAGAGTGCCCGACTAAATCTTAACAACTGTGCTTTTGACATTAACAGAATTAATGAAATTGATGGAGAGACCAAATTCTCAATGATAGATATTGATGAAGTTAACCGCGTGAAACTTATAAGTGAGATTGACCGTTTCAACATCAGCCGTGCCGACTCAGTAACAATTACAGGTGAAAAGTCATTCTGCTCCATTGAGAATCTTTCTCTCTTTGGTCATTTTGAAATTAATACCGGTGGGCTAAAGGTGGGTGTGGGCAACACTCTTAAATCGTTAACCGTTGCTAATGAAAGAGCAAACAGTGATATAAAACTACCTGCAAATCTAAGTTATTTAATTCATGGTGAGGTTAATCGGGGTGTGTTTTCACACTATCAACAAAGCAACCTAAGAGTATCGAGAGAGCATGAGACAATCTCTTTTTCAGGAGAGTTTGGAGATGACCCGACAACAAATATCATCATCTTCAACACATCCTCTAATCTTAGTGTGAGGAGGAAGTGAGGAGTTGAGGAGAAGAGTGATGATATGATGTGATGGGTAGGATGTTTAGAAACTGTAAGCCATAGAACCTTAGAACCATAGAATAACATGACAATTACAGACAGACTTTTTTCGCTAAGAGGCCAGATGGCCGTTATGGGTATTGATGCGTTTATCATTCCAAGTACCGACCCTCACATGAGTGAGTATCTGGCAGAGCATTGGCTGTTTAGAAAGTGGATATCGGGATTCACGGGTTCGGCAGGCACCGTAGTTGTAACAGCCGACAGTGCTGGTCTATGGACTGACTCGAGATATTTCATTCAGGCAGAACAGGAGTTAAAAGAGAGCGAGATAGAGCTGTTTAAGATAGGGTATCCCAACACCCCTTCGCACCCGAAATGGATAATCTCAAAACTTCAGGCAGGCTCTGTTGTAGGTATCGAAGGACAAAACCTTTCAGTAGAAGAGGCCGGTAAACTGGCAAAGATTTTTAAACAGAACGATATTAAATTAGACACCAGAGTGCAGATTCAGAATCAAGTGTGGGAAGGCAGACCTCCAATTCCGGAAGATGAAGTTTTTCAACTTGACACTAAATATTCCGGTGTGTCACTTGCTGACAAAATAGCAAAGGTACGCCGGGAAATGAAAAGATTCAGCACTACACACTACGTAATTTGTGGTCTTGACGAGATTGCCTGGCTACTAAACCTACGGGGTAGCGATGTTGAGTACAATCCTGTATTCTATTCCTACATGGTGATTTCCCAAAATAGTGTAAATATGTTTATTGACCCACACAAGATAACATCCGATATAGGAAAATATCTGGCCTTGAATGATGTTAAGGTATTCCTGTACGAGATTTTCTTCGAATATCTACAAGAGCTGCCTCAACTCTCAACGGTCTATATCGATCCGGCCAGAACGAATTCAGCAGTAGTAAATGCGATTCCGGTAACAGCAAAGATAAGCAGAGGCCTGAGTATAATTACCCATCTGAAATCAATAAAAAACAGCGTTGAAAGGGAAGGTATGAGAATATGCCATATTAAAGATGGTGTGGCAATGGTGAAGTTCCTTAGGTGGCTTGAGAGCACTATCGGAAAGGTTGAAATAACAGAGCTTTCAGCTGCTGCAAAACTTCAGTCATTCAGAGCTGAACAGGAGAATTACCTCGGAGACTCATTTCACACCGTTAGTGCATACGGCAAAAATGCTGCTCTGCCTCACTACTCTGCGAGTGAAGAGAGTAACACTACACTACAGGCTAAAAGTTTCTACCTTGTTGATTCAGGTGGGCAGTATCTTGAAGGAACAACAGATATTACCAGAACGGTTTCGTTAGGAGAGCTTACTGAGGAGGAGATAAGAGATTTCACACTGGTGCTAAAAGGACACATAAATCTTTCACAAGCAAGATTCCCCCAAGGAACACGGGGCGTGCATCTCGATATTTTGGCACGAAATGCAATGTGGCAGCACGGTATCAACTACGGGCATGGCACAGGACATGGCGTTGGGTATCTGCTTAATGTGCACGAGGGGCCTCAGAGTATCAGTCCACAGGATAACGGAATAGAGATGGAGGAGGGTATGATTACATCAAACGAACCGGGAATATACAAATCGGAGAGGCACGGTATCAGAACCGAAAATCTGATTCTGACAGTAAAGGATTGTGAGACTGAGTTTGGCACATTTTATGCTTTCGAAACAATTACAATGTGCCCGATAGATATGAAAGCCATTGACACAAAGATGCTGAACAGTGATGAGAAAGATTGGTTAAACAGATACCATTCAACACTGTTTGAGAAACTCAGCAAATATCTGAATGATGATGAGAAAAAGTGGTTAAAAAATCAAACAAATGCAGTAGAGTAGATTAGGGCATTAAAAAAACAAACAGACATGAGACAGATAAAATTTCTATTAATAACTCTTTTCATCGCAACACCTGCCATCTCCTTTTCGCAGGGGTACAACATTAAAACAACCATACACGGCATCAGAGACACCTCCCTGATTCTGGGATACTATTTTAATAAGAAGATGTTTGTTAAGGATACTATTCTGGTTGATGAGAATGGTATAGGTGTTTTTACCGGAGAGGAACCTCTTGACGGTGGAATTTATATTGTATACCTGCCCGACAAATCATACTTTGACCTGCTCATTAGTGACGATCAGGACTTTAACCTTGAAGCAACAGATGGCAATCTGGTTAAAACTCAGAAAATAACCGGCAGTAGCGAATCGAATAGCTTTCTTCAATATCAACGATTCTTAAATGCTAAACAGTCAGAAGCAAAAGAGGTGCAGGATAAACTGAAAGATGTTGAGAAAGAGACACCCAAATACAATGAAATTATTGAGGAGCTAAAAGCAATCAAAAAGGAGGTTGACGAAAAGATGGATCTGACCATTGAAGAGAATAGTGGAACTTTTCTTGCAAACTTTTTAAGATCGACAAAAGATGTTGAGGTACCTGAATTCGATGTGCCGGAAAATACTGTCAACAGTGACTCAGTACTTCAGGTTAAAAGATACAACTACTACATGGCTCACTATTTTAACAATATTGACCTTAATGATGAGCGGCTGCTGCGCACTCCTGTTTTTACAGGTAAAATAGAGCGGTACTTTACCAAACTTCTTGTTCAGCACCCCGACACTCTTTTCAAAAAAGCTAACAGCATCATCGCAAAATCTGACGATGCCAAAATGAAAAAGTACCTTATTCAATACCTTTTCAATATGGCTAACGAGAGTAAAGTTATGGGTATGGATGCCATGGTTGTTGATATGGCTGAGAGGTACTACCTTTCGGGAGAAGCCGAATGGGCTGACTCTACTTTCCTTAGTAAACTTCAGGAGAGAGTCTCCAAACTAAAGCCGAACCTTATTGGCAAAACAGCTCCCGACTTGAAGCTCAAGTCTGTTAACGGGCAGTTTTATAAGCTTAGTGAAGTGAGAGCACCTGTAACTGTTTTGATTTTTTGGGAACCATCGTGCGGACACTGTAAAACAGAGGTGCCTAAATTAAAAAAACTAATCTGGGATAAGTTTCAAAAAGATGGTATTAAAATATTTGCCGTTTACACTCAGGTAGAACCAAAAGAGTGGAAAGAGTTTATTGAAGAACATAACCTGTTTGAATGGATTAATGTGTACGATCCATACCAGAGGTCAAATTTCAGAAATCTCTACGACATAAATAGTACGCCCACAATATTTGTGCTCGATAAAGACAAAAAGATTATTGGAAAGAGAATTGGGGTTGAGCAACTTGAGGGTTTCATCGATTATCACCTGAAAAACGCAAACAGTAAATGAGAATTCTGATATACATAGTGCTGCTTCTGACTCTGTCACTCCAAAGTTGTAACAACAACAGTAAGAAGTTGGATCCGCCTGAGATTTTTCTTGACATGCCGGAAGATGGTTACGAGGTTGAGCCCAACAATACATTTATCATCTCTCCTAAAATTACCTATGACTACGATTCGAAATATCTCTGGAAATTAAACGGTGAGGTTCTAGGTTACAACAAGCGTGAATATAAGTATCACTCCACTATCTTTAAATCCGATACTTTAGAATTTTTTGTAAACACTCCTGCAGGCTCCGATTCAATGATAATTCCTGTTCACACAATTGTATGGATCGATTTTGAAGAGTTCAATCTCGATCAGTACAAGACACACATTAACAGTAGTAAAACAGGTTATTTCAATCCGAAAGGAGTATTGCTGCCGGCAATAAATATTCCGCAACAGTCGTACTGGAGTGGCTTTGGCATTAGTATAGAGACAAACACTATCGACCAGACCATTGACAATCAATTTAGCGTCTACTCTACTTCAGGGGCAGATAAATCAAAACATTTTAGTGTGTTCTTAGCCGATAAACAAGATACTCCAAACAGAATCTCTTTTAGTGATGGTAAAAATCATACACTGAAATCAATTGCCGTAAATAACTCAACCTACACAGCCCTCACCATTAAGCGGGGAGATGAGAATGCTCACGCTTTCGACTTTGGCGACTGGTATCTTCTTACAATAAAAGGGTATGATAAAGACAATAACTTTACCGAAGAAATTGAATTCTATCTTGCCGATTACCGGTTTGAAAACAGCAACAAACGATACGTTGTGTCATCGTGGAATAATGTTTATCTGCAAGAGTTGGGTAGAATTAATTCTGTTGAATTTGTGCTCTCATCATCCGATGTAGGCTATAGTGGATATAATACTCCGTTGTATTTCTGTTTGGATAATATCAAAATACTGGACTGATTTGATTGTGTCGCCTGAAACCGGCTAATTGTTATAGCGTTCCCTTCAATTTGCGATGAAGCTAAAACGGGCAATAAACATTAACTCTTCTACTGTTTCGTATTAGCCCGAATAATTCATTAAAAGGTTGTAAAAATGGGTGTAAAGTGTTATATTTGAAATAGATAGAAATCAAAACAACACTTTTAATTACACCCAAAA
>JALVBA010000220.1 GCA_027010905.1 Marinilabiliaceae bacterium | reverse complement strand
CCCCCCCCCCCCCCCCCGAAAGGGAAAGGAATAAAGCATCAGATAGAATCAAAGTAACTTAAATTCAAAATCATTTATTCACTCGGAATGTTTCAACTCCATCATTGAGGTAGCCAATAATCTGATTAGCTGCGGCAACACCCGAATTGATATTTGCTTCAGCTGTTTGAGCACCCATCTTTTTAGGAGTAAAAAACACCTTATCGGCAAAATCATTCACGAATGCTTCGCTATCGGGAGCAATATCCGAAATGTAGGTGAAATCATCACGTTTAGCCATTAGTGCTAGAACGCTATCTTCATCAATAACCTCCTTACGTGCCGTATTAACCAACACAGCATTTTCAGGCATCTTACTTAACAGGTCACTATTAATCGATTTTTTTGTCTGTGCATTTGCAGGAATATGCAAAGAGACATACTGACAAATAGTGTATAGTTCATCAACAGAATCGACAACAGTAATGCCGTCGGCCTCAATTTTCTCTTTAGATACAAACGGATCGAATGCATACACCTCCATACCAAATCCTTTAGCAATTTGAGCTACGTAATAGCCAACATTACCATAGGCGTGTATTCCAAGCTTCTTACCTCTCAGCTCGGTTCCTGCCGAACCATTATATCTGTTTCTTGCCATAAAAACCATCATCCCGAATACCAACTCGGCAACAGCGTTTGAGTTTTGTCCGGGAGTATTCATGGCAACCACCCCATTGGCACTACATGCCTCAAGGTCGAGATTGTCGTATCCGGCACCGGCACGAACAACTATCTTAAGCTCTTTAGCTGCATCCACAACCTCCTTGGTAACCTTATCGCTTCTAACAATTATAGCTGCTGCATCTTTTACTGCATCCAGCAATTGCTGCTTATCACTATATTTTTCAAGCAATGCAAACTCGAAATCGGTCTCGTCAACTATTGCTTTTATCTGCTCAACCGCTGCCTTTGCAAAAGGTTTTTCGGTTGCTACTAATATTTTTGCCATAATTAATAATTTATTTTATTTGTTGCCCCAGTCAAAAAACGGAGGCTTTTGACTTATTATCCCTATGCTCGGGACTTCGCTATCGCTCAGCTTTTTACTTTTGACTTTTGACTTCCCGATACTCGGGACGTCGCTACCGCTCCGTTTACCTTTATTAATGCTTTGCTTCGAACTCTTTCATAACATCAACCAGAGCCTGCACACTTGCAGTTGGAAGAGCATTGTAAGTAGAAGCGCGGAAACCTCCCACTGAGCGGTGTCCTTTAATTCCAATCATACCTTTTGAAGTAGCAAAGTCAAGAAACTCTTTTTCAAATTCACTATACTCATCATTCATCACAAAGCAGATATTCATTATTGAGCGATCCTCCTTATCAAGAACTGTTCCTTTAAACAGTTTGTTTCTGTCAATCTCGTCGTACAGAAGTGCTGCTTTACTGAGATTAATCTTATGCATTGCGTCAACTCCTCCGTTTTCTTTCAACCACTTTAGTGTTTGCAAGGCTGAATATACAGGTAATACAGGAGGAGTGTTAAACATCGATCCGCTTTTGATATGCGTACGATAATCAACCATAGTAGGTATGTAGCGATCAACCAGTCCCAGTGCATCTTCCTTCACTATTACAAAGGCGATACCTGAAGGTGCAAGGTTCTTTTGAGCTCCACCGTATATCATTGTGTATTTTGAAATATCAACCGGACGGGAAAAGATGTCAGAAGACATATCAGCAATGAGAGGTACACCAACCTCAAGGTCAGTTTTTATCTCAGTTCCGTAAATTGTGTTGTTGGTAGTGATATGAAAATAGTCGGCATTAGCGGGAACCTCGTATCCTTTAGGAATGTATGCGTAATTTTTATCTTTTGACGATGCTACTTCAACTACTTCTCCAAATCCCTTAGCCTCTTTGATGGCCTTATTTGCCCATGCTCCGGTATTGAGATATGCTGACTTCTTGCTCATGAAGTTAAAAGGAATCATATAAAACTGTGTACTTGCTCCTCCACCAAGAAACAGCACCTCATACCCTTTCGGAATATTCAGTAACTCTTTAAACAGTTGTGTTGCCTCATCCATAACGGCAACAAACTCTTTACTACGATGCGACACCTCTAAAATTGACAAGCCTGTTCCGGCAAAATCAAGTATTGCCTCTGCACTATTCTTAAT
>JALVBA010000219.1 GCA_027010905.1 Marinilabiliaceae bacterium | reverse complement strand
ATAGAATTTTATAAACATACCAATACTACGGATTGGTATGTTTATAAAATAAAAATATGAAAATTTATGACCCCGTAGGGTTCAAATGTTTATAGAAATATTGATGGCGGATAATATACGACCCCATCGGGGTCGCACATTCTATCTTTATTTGTAATATTATAAGCATGTAATTCCTACAGAATAAATTAGATAAGAGATAAAAAGTAATATGAAAAACGACCCCATAGGGTTCAAATATTTATAAAAAAGTTATGGCTAAACTGAGTGTACCACACATACAAAATAGGCTAAAACAAGAATGCCTTGTTAATGAGGATAGCAAACTACTCCTCACCGTAAGTGGCGGTATGGACTCCATGGTGATGCTTGATGTAATTTTGAAAGCGGGGTACAGTTGCGAGGTGGCACATTGTAACTTTAATTTGCGTGGTAGTGAGAGTGATAGTGATGCCCGGCTTGTGAAGGAGGAATGTGACAGAAGGAACGTAGTTTACCATGAAAAGTCGTTCGATACAAAAGGGTATGCTGCCCAAAATGGTATCTCCATTGAGATGGCTGCCCGTGACTTGCGCTATGAATGGTTTTACTCTCTGCTCGAAGAGCGTACTCTCGATGTAATTGTAACTGCTCACCATGGTGATGATGCTATTGAGACATTCTTTCTGAATCTGGTGCGAGGCACAGGAGTCAAAGGTCTGTCGGGGATGAAAGCGGTAAACGGTAAGGTGGTACGGCCACTCCTTAATTGCTCTCGTGCTGACATCGAAAAGTACTGCGACGAAAATAAGCTCGCCTATCGTCACGACTCAAGTAACGATGAGGTAAAGTATCTTCGTAATAAAGTGAGACATGAGATAATTCCTCTTTTCAAAGAGATAAACCCCTCATTTTTCTCAACAATGGAGGGTAACCTGAAACGGTTGTCTGAAGTGGAAAATCTATTGGAAGATGAGGTGAGACGTGTGCGTAAAGATTTTGTTGTTGAGGAGCAGGGGCGTGTGTTGATACCTATTGTCAAGATTTCAGAGCATCCCCAGCAAAGCTTTGCTCTGTTTGAGCTGCTTCGTCCTTATGGCTTTAATTCAAATGTTATTGGAGATATTATTAAAAGTATCTCTGGAATTCCGGGCAAACAGTTTTACTCTCCTACACACAGGTTAATTCGCGATCGCTACAATTTTATACTGTTTGAGAATAGAGATATGTCTGATGATGAGATTTACATCAATAGTGGTGTTTCTTCCATTGACAATCCAATCAGTTTGAGAATAAATATGTTTTCTAAAGCTGATGATTACTCTTTCTCGAAAGACCCGGTTGTTGCTCATTTCGATGCCGACATGGTAGATTTTCCTCTGGTGCTAAGAAGGTGGAGGCAGGGCGATCACTTTAGGCCTCTGGGGATGAACGGGTTTAAAAAGTTGAGTGACTTTTTTATCGATCAAAAACTTAGTATTGCTGATAAGGAGGATGTATGGCTGTTGCTGTCGGGTGATGATATTGTTTGGGTTGTGGGTATGCGTATTGACGACAGATATAAGATTTCAAATCATACAAAAAATATAGTTGAAGTTAAGTTTGTGAAAAAATTGTAACTTTAGAATATGAAAAAGATTATAGCAAATTTTGAGAGAGGTATTATTATTATCCTTACGGTACTAATGGGTATTGTTGTTATTGTATCAACCATTGAACTTACCTATATGCTATTTGTTCGTATTTTTGAGCCTCAGGAGGGAAAGGCCATGCTTGGACTGAATGACCTGTTTGAGATTTTTGGATTGTTCTTTAACGTGCTTATTGGGTTTGAGTTGTTTGAAACCATGAAGTTGTTTTTTAAGGAGAACGTTTTTCATGCAGAGTTGATTCTACTAGTGGCGCTTATTGCCGTTTCCAGAAAAGTAATATTATTAGACTATTCATCCATGGAGCCTCTGAGCATAATAGGTGTCGCAGTATTAATAGGAACCATTACCGGAGGATATTACCTTATAAAAACTTCACAGAATAAAGTTGATAAGTAGGGGTCTCCGGGCAACAAAGTGCTTTCTGCTTTTCTCGAACCTTTCAGTAATATTATATATTATTGATTTTCCGACAGTGTTCTACTCCATTCCCGCAGCCCTTCTAATTGCATGACTTCCAAAGCGTTTTCGTACCCTGTCCATGGCGAGGTATAGGTTTACCTGCTCGGGGGTATCCTCAAACAGATTCAGTTGTTGCGCACCGGTTATCAGGTGGCTGAGTTTTACCCCTATCAGTCGAATCATCATGCGGCGGGTGTAGAGTCGGTTGAGTAGCTCTTTTCCGATATCTATAAGTACATGGTCGAACGATGTGTAGGGGATGCGTTTCTGCATGGTGTGAGTATCGAAGTTGGAGTATTTGATTTTTATTGTGATGGATGCTGTAAGCTTTTGTTGTTTACGCAGGTCGAAAGCAAGCTTCTCAACCATGTGTACTATCAGCTCTTCAAGATAGCGCATATCGGCAGTGTCCCGGTCAAATGTACGTTCGGTACTGATTGATTTGCGCTCGAAATACTGAATTACCGGGGTGTTATCCTTACCATTGGCCTTTCTCCACAGCGTAATACCGTTTTTGCCTAACACTTTTTGCATCATAAAAGGGGGGATATCCTTAAGTGTCTCTATTTTCTCAACACCCATCGAACGAAGCAGATTGTAGCTCTTTTGTCCCAGTCCCGGTATTTTTCGTATCGAAAGAGGGTTTAAAAACGGTTGTACAGCGGGAGCATTAATCTGTAGCTCTCCGTTTGGTTTTGCCTCTCCGGTTGCGATTTTAGATATTGTTTTGTTTACTGATAGACCGAAGGAGATTGGCAGTCCGCTCTCCTCTATTATTCGTTGCCGCAACTCATGACTCCACTTCATGCAGCCAAAAAAACGGTCCATTCCTGTAAGGTCGAGATAGTGTTCGTCTATGGATGCTTTCTCATACAGGGGTGCCCTCTCTGCAATAATAGATGTTACAATGTCGGAGTATTTTGAATATGCCTCCATGTCGCCACGAATAAAGGTAGCATCTTTACACAACTGTTTAGCCATTCGCATTGGCATTGCCGAGTGTATACCGTATCGGCGGGCTTCGTAGCTACAACTCGATACAACCCCTCGATCCGACATACCGCCTATAATCACAGGCTTGTTGTTAAGCCGTGAGTTTTGCAGCCGTTCTACCGACACAAAGAAGGTGTCGAGATCAAGGTGGATAATAGTTTTTGTCATTGGTTATATTATTGAGATAACGCATGTGTTGTCCTTACGTTGAGCCGCACGACCTTACAATATCAATTATTATTGCTATCTTTGCTTAAATTATAATCATTATAGCGATTATAATATAGTCATAAGTTTGATTGTTTGAAAGAAAGTGATTAATTATTTTCCCCCTTAGGGGGATAAGAGGGGGCTCTTGTTATGTACTTTGCAGAAAATATAAAATTTTTACGTAAGCGGCGTAAGCGTACTCAGGATGACGTAGCTCATTCGCTTAATGCCAAACGCTCTACGCTTAGTGGTTACGAGAATAGGGTTGCACAGCCAAACATGGAGGTGTTGATGGCCTTGTCTGAATATTTTAATGTTGCCATAGATACACTATTGAAGGTTGATTTGCAGTCGTTGCCGGAGAGTCAGATACGGCAGCTGGAGAGTGGCTTCGATGTATTTATTAAGGGAAAGGGGCTGCGTGTACTTGTCTCCACTGTAGATGCCGATAATAATGAAAATATAGAGTTGGTGGGGGAGAAGGCAAAGGCCGGTTATACTTCTGGTTATGCCGATACTGAGTATATAAATGAACTACCTGTTTTTCAATTGCCCTTTTTGTCGAAAGAGAAGAAGTACCGTACCTTTCAAATTTCTGGTGATTCAATGTTGCCTGTACCTGACGGGGCATGGGTTACCGGAGAGTATCTTCAGGACTGGTCGCAGGTAAAAATAGGTGATGCTTGCGTTATTGTAACATTGGATGATGGGGTGATTTTTAAGATAGTGGAAAACTGCTTAGAACAAGAGCAAAAGTTGAAGCTGCACTCACTAAATCCTCTTTTTGACTCTTACTCTGTTGCTGCTGAAAATATTCGTGAGGTATGGCGTTTTGTCCATTACATTAGTGGTGATATGCCCGATAGTACTACCGATATGCAAAATATTGCCAGAGGGCTGTTTGAGCTTAAGAATGATGTGAAAAGTATAAAGGAGCAATTGAGAAAAGGATAGTATTCAGTTTATCTGTCATTTACCTCTATCTTGAGTAATAGGGGTCAGCAGTTTCGAGTTTGAAAGTTTCTTATCTCTTGTTACACAGAGAATCACAGAGCTTTTACCTAGTATCCAGCATCCAGTATCGAGTGCCCCTATTTTCATCACTACTCCTCGTAGTACCCCTGACCGTAGCCATAACCATATCCGTAGCCATAACCATAACCGTAGCCATACCTGTAACCATAACCTGATTTCTTTATTTCTACATCGTTAAGCAGTAAGCCTACTTTTGTAATCCCCTCCTCTTCAATATTTCGTAGAGTGTGAGCAAGTACCTCTTTTATAGTGTAATTCTGGCGAGCAAGGAAAATTATTGAATCGGTATGCCTTGCAATCAGGTATGGGTCTGCAACTATTCCCATTGGAGGAGTATCAAAAATTATAATATCATACCTCTTTTTTATCTCAGTTACCAACTCACCCATCTTATCAGATCCGATAAGTTCAGAAGGATTTGGAGGAATTACTCCAGAGCCGATAACATCAAGATTATCCATCTCACCTGAAACTATAATATCGTCAAGAGAGACTTTTCCTACGAGATAATTTGATATGCCAATATCATCTTTCTTAAATCCCAAAACACTATTCAGCCCTGGTTTTCTCATGTCGAAACCAACAAGCAGGGTTTTCTTATCCGCAAGAGCAAAAACAGACGCCATATTTAATGCACAAAATGTCTTGCCCTCTCCAGGCATGGAGGAGGTAACGGCAATTATTGGGGATTCTACTCCCTGATTAATAAACTCAATTCTTGAACGAATCCTGCGGAATGTTTCTGTAATCACTGATTTTGGATGGGATGCTATAACGTTTGTTTCCGGTTTCTTATTATGAAGTATATGTCCCAACAGCGGAAGAGGTGATATCCTCTCAATATCCTCCTGACTGGTAATTTTATTGTTTAACAATTGACGAACAACAATAAATACCAGAGGCAGGATAAATCCGATTAACAGAGCTTTTTTACGGTTTGCCGATTTGTTGGGCAATACAACTCCCACCGAGCGGGCAGCCTCTAAGACCTGATGGTCGGGAGTGTTTGATGCTTTCTGAATTTGTGATTCTGAAAGCTTTCTTAACAAAAAGGTATACACTTCATTGTTCAATTCAAACTTACGCTCAATACCCAGCATTTGTCTCTCAGTTTCAGGTAGTTTGAGTAATTCGTCTTCAATACTTCTTTTCTGTTTGTTCAAACGTTCAACACCCTCTTTCATAATCTTCATCTGACTGTCGATAGCCTTTATTAGAGTCTTTCTTGTTATGTCAAGCCTCTTCTCAAGCTCAATATTCTCCGGGTTTAAAGCCTCCACATAGGTCTCTCTCGAAGAGAGTCTCTCTGCATTAATCTCGATAATCTGACTTATTAGGTCTGACAGGATAGGATTGTCAAGCTGATACATTGCCGGTGCCATCACCTCTTTTATGTTTTCGTCATCAGAAAAATAGTTCTTTAAATATTGGTAGTAGTTTTTTGACACCTCTTTAGCAGCAAGGTCAAATTCCAATGATTTAAGTGTACTGAACAGATACTCTGCTTCACTTGATACGCTCTGTATTCTTTTCTCCGTTCTGAACTGACTAAGCTCTGAGCCGGTATATCGCAACGAATCGGCAATTTTACCCAGTTGTCCCTCAATAAAATCAATAGTGTTTGTGGCTATTTGATTTTTCTTTTCAAGGTTTGATGCAATAAATATCTCGGCAAGCTTGTTAAGAAACCTGACGTTTTTTGCACTGTTCGTACCAGTAAGGTATAAATTGACTATTGATGAATTTTCATCTTTCTTAAATGCACCAAAGCGTGAGCGATAGTCACTCACCAAACTGTTTGGATGGTGAAATTGAATGTAATAATCAAAATCATTAGGTGTGCACTTATTGCAGTATATTGCTAATGAAAACCATTGGGAAGTTGCAATCTCTCCAAACTTATAAATCTCTTTAAAATTAAGATGGTTAACATTACCACCTATACGCTTTGTTTTATAAATATATGTGGCTGTCTGTTCGCTTGAGAAGGAGAGCTCATAACTGTTTTTATCAATAACTTTGATATGCAGAGGTGTGTTAAGCAGCTGTACATGAGTAGAATCAAAATATACAGTAAACGGAAAGCTGTTGTACAATTCGGTACTTTTTAACCTACCCTGAATGTAGTAACCCAAATCAAAATCGAGACTCTTTATTGTTCTGTTTATTATCTCCCACGACGAAAGGATTGCAATCTGATTATCAACACTGCTCATTCCGGGTGTTAGTCCAAAACCTTGCATCATATCCGACTGGTTTGTGTTCTCTCCTCTCTCTTCCATCAATATAGACATGGATGCCCGATAGACGGGAACGGTATATCTGTGAACTGTCCATACTGCCAACAGGCTCAAAGGAACAGTAATCAAGAATAACCACCAGAACCTAAGCAGGTCATAAAAGAGCTTTTTGTAATCTAAATCAAACATAAAGCCTGAAGAGTCGTGGCCGGATTGATTTCCTGTGGGTGAACCGTTTGCTGGTGTCATTAACTTACTCTGTTTTATTTGTTGGCTAATGTATATATTGTTAAAGCAAGTGCCAAAGCCGATGTTATAATTCCTATAGAAAATGATTCTCCAATACCCCACATCTTAGCCTTCATAGACCTTACGTAGAGCAGATCGTTTGGGTATATATAGTAGTATTCTGAATTTACAATATTCTGATCAGTAAGGTCAAATATATATGTTATTTCACCTTTTGGTGTTTGCCTCACCAGTTTTACCTTTTTTTTCTTGCCAAAAAACTGTATGTCACCGGCCTTTGCAAAAGCTTCAAAAATGGTTATCTGTTCCTTATCCATATTTATAACTCCCGGCTTACCTACTTCTCCCAAAACGGTAAATGTATTGTAGGCAAGTTTAACAATTAAGTCGGCATCTTTCAAAAAAGGTTTCAATGCTTCTCTTACACGGTTTTTAGCCATTTGAATATTACACCCCTCTAGGTTGATTAACCCTACGTAAGGGAAGTCAATATTCATACTATCGTCGATAAGGTAGTAGAAGAATTTTTGATTTTGGGTATTGTTGTTTCCGGTTGTAGAGGTTTGATTAAAAAATTCCGAAAGCTTAGGATCGGGAGTTCTTACATGGATATAGAGATAATCGTTAGGCAACAGGAAATATTTATCTGTTATAGTCTTATACCTGCCATAACTGTTTTCGTAATCTTTTTTATCGCTGTGATCCTGAAGGTAGACAGTCTCACGCTGAGGGACACAAGATGAAAATGATGCTGCTATAATCAGGAATAGGAAGAATCTGTTTTTGACAACAGAAAAGAAAATATATTTACGCATAAAATTATTTTTAATATCTTAGCTTCTAAAACAGCTATTACTGTTAAAGTCCAAAAATAATCTTTTCTGTTGTAATATGTAAAGATTAATCATTGTTTTTTCTCAATAAAATACTCTTTTACTTTCGCCTCATAATCGTTCCACGATACTGTCTTCTGCATACACGGTATAAATAGGGC
>JALVBA010000218.1 GCA_027010905.1 Marinilabiliaceae bacterium | reverse complement strand
CTCTTATAATTGGTAGTGGCAACAATATTTCATATAGCTAATTGTAAGTAATATTATCAAATCAAAAAGATATTCAACAGGACTAAAATTGAAACAAACATAAAGCATATAAACTCAATGGGTTATAACTAACGGGTTGCTGTTTTGCGAAACATCACCCTAAGAGCCGGATTTTCAATCATATACAATGGCCACACTGTGTATCTTCCATTAAAATTGCAGTATAACCATTAATATCTTTTCTCTGCAGCAGGGTTATTATGTTTGGCTATCATTCGCTAATATACTTTATTCCTGTATATTAACAAAATAATCATATTACTTTTTTCTCCCATATTTTGCTGTTTTTTAACATTTTGAACGTCTGCGAAACTTTAGTTACTTATTTTTAGTTAACCCATTATGGGAATATTTCATCGTTTCGCCTTGTTGGTGACATAAAATATAAACACAATTACACATACATTTACAATTACGTTAGTTTTATGTTAAAGTTACACCTAATACTTCTAAAATTAAGGAGTACGAAATAAATTATGGTGTGATTATCCTTTTCTTCAATCGGAACTCCAGTCGAAAAATATCCTTCATCGACAGTTCACGGCTTTTTAATTTAAACTTTATTGCAAAGTTTGGGATAAACACTATCTTAGTTAAGTTATTGTTACCGTTACATAATCATAAGCAGAAATAGTTAATCTAACTACAAATGGCATTTAGTAAGGATTTTGCTCAGGACACTATTGTTTACGGCCTTGGCAGGGGGTTGAAGAAATTTATCGGAATATTTCTTCTGCCATTTTATACCCGCGCCTTAAGCATTGATGATTATGGTGTTTTGGAAACCCTGTCCACAATGACGATGTTGGGAGCGGCATTCTTTTCGGTAGGGCTAGATTCTGCTGTGGGTTTCTACTTTTTTAAAGCCGGAAAAAAGGAACAAGGAAAAGTGACTTATACACTCTTTATCCTACGCCTACTGACTTTCATTCCTTCACTTATTCCTGTTCTTCTATCAAAGCAGCTAAGTATTGCAATGTTCGGCACAGCGGAGTATGTGATACCTGTTGCAATAAGCAGCATGCTAATACCTGTTTCGCTGATGATGGATGAGCAATCGAAACTGCTGAGGTACTATCGTAAACCATGGATGTTTACCTACAGTACGGTCCTAAAATCACTAATTAATGTTTTACTAGGGATTACACTTGTAGTAATTCTGTCGTATGGGATTGTAGGTTCGTTAGTAGCAAGTATCATAAGCAGCATCACCGCAGTACTGTTTGTCTTCTTTCTCTTCTCAAGAAAAAAATACAATTACCGATTTTCGTGGCATTGGGCGGCAAAACTGTTTAAGTTTGGTTTTCCGGTTATGTGGGCAGGTTTCGCTATCTGGCTAATGGATAGCTCCGACCGCTTCTTTCTACTACACTACGGTAACCTTACCGAGATAGGCCGGTACTCTATCGGTAACACATTTTCGCAACCTGTAATGCTTTTGAATATGGCTGTTCAGATGAGTTTCAGCGTTCTCTTTTTCGACTTCTACTACAAAGAGGAGAGCTGCGACAAGGCCACCTCTAAACAGATTGCTATTGCCGGCTTCAACTACTATTTTGCAGCATCGCTGCTATTGTCCCTTGGTCTCTCTGTTTTTGGGCATACGTTAGTTCCCTGGATTACAACACCTGAATATACTGCCGGAGCACTTGCAATCCCTTTTCTCACCTTCTCACACATTGCAGCTCAATCGTACCAAACCATGAGTCCGGGAATCATTATCTCAGGAAAGACATGGCATTTCACCTGGATAACAGCTGTTGCCGCATTGATAAATGTAGTGCTGAATATATTACTCATACCAACTTATGGCTTTACAGGGGCGGCATTAGCAACATTCATCTCTTTCTTTGTTTACTGGGTTATTAAAATAGTTGTTGCTCACTCATACTTCCCAATCCAATATCCATTTGTGAAGATATTTGCAACCTATTTTTTGTTGTTTGCAATGTCGTTGATTGTTCCATATCTTGAAATCTCCGATTATCAGGTTTCATACAAGATAGATATCGTAATAATTTTTTCAGGCATAATTACCCTGAACCTCATGGGATTTATTAAATTTGAAACAATTAAAAATTTGTATAAAACTTTCTTTAAATAATGTCAGGTCTATATTTAGCGATATTGGTTATCTTAATTGCTACATTTTTTGTATGGGGGGTATTCAGGTGGCCTGACTTTTTCTTCTGGATATTTTTACTTCTGATTCTTGATCCCAGTGGCTATTTCACGATATTCTTCGATAAAGAGACATGGGGAGGAGTCTACTATCAGGACATTATCTTTCCTCTGCTCTTTCTGCCTCTCTTCTCTCACCGGGTTAACACCTCCGGACTGTGGAAAGATAAGATGTTTAAAATGGTTCTAATCGCAGAGCTTATCTTCTTTTTTTACCACCTGATAGTTTATGGGTACATCGTCCCCGGTAACGATCTGGATACTTACGTCCGCTTCTTTTTGGTAAGATGGAGAATGAGTGTCTTTGGATTTTTTGTTCTTATTCCGGTTTATATTATGGCAAAAAGAAATATGGGTATATTTGTTGACATCTTGGCATTTACCACTGTGATTGTCTTTTCCATCTTCTTTATTCAACTATTGGCCGGCATGGAGATATTTCCTATTATGCAGTTCGAAAGATACAAAGGGTCAGGTATCATGCGATACAGCCTCTTTAGCACCGGATTGGCCGATTACACAATCCCGCTGGCACTATTTATCTTCCTGCTAAAAATCCCCTATCGGTACAAAAACATCTTGTATGTAGCAGCCTCAATGGTTTTTGTAAGTATTATTATTGCTCTCACAAAGAGTGTTTACATCTCTCTGTTTGCCTATATCTTTACCGTATTTTTTCTGATGTACAAACTATTCAACTACCCCATAATGTCTCTATTTAAAAGGGGTACAATGTTCTCGCTGTTTCTCGGGGTAGCCCTGCTGATATCATTTCCTCAGTATGTCGACTATTCGGCAAGACTTGGAAAAGATATATACCTTTTTCTGATAGGCGAACCCTACACTTCAGGAGTTACTGAAGCCCGGCTGGACAATCAGGTGCCAGCACACATGAGTATAATCTATCAAGCTCCGTTTTTTGGGGCAGGAGCTGTCTCTGACAGATATTCATCTCTAAAGTATGATAAATCGGATTATGAGATTTCTGACCTTCCGGTAACAGGGCATATTGCCTATTTCGGGATTGTTGGAATGCTAATTTACATATTTTTTTATATTCAGATTATTAGGGTGATGAAAAAGCTCTACCGGTTTATCAAGCCAAAAATATCAATGGAGTTTCTTGAACAAAACAGGCTGGAGATTGCCATGGTGTTTATCTCTTTTGCCTTCTTTTTTAAGACACTTATTTTCCGGCCAAACTACCTTTTTAAGGAGATTACCTACGACCGTATCACTATAAATTTCTTTGCAGGAGTTATGCTTGCTGCATTCTATCGCATGAGGCAGAAATTTGACAACAAAGAGAGTGCGGAGATTACTGAAAGTTTCAAAATTAAAACTGAAGAGATTGACACTCCGTAGAAGTGACATTGCCCTGTCGTTAGTTCTGCACAACGAAGAGATGCATATCCCTCGTCTTGCAGCTTCTCTGTTGAGACAAACACTTTCCACATTCAAAACATTTGTAACTGATAACAACAGCACGGACAATTCTGTGTCACAATTAAGGGAGTTGCTGCCTGATGCTGACATCTATCTCTCAAAGCAAAACTTGGGGTTTGCTGCGGCTCACAACCGAAATATGAGAAGAGCTTTTTCCGAAGGAGTAGAGGCTGTTTTTATTTTAAATACCGATGTGGAGATAGAGGACAACGCCATATTGGTGATTAATGATTTTCTTTCCGAAAACAGTGAGGCAGGTGTTGTAGCTCCTATAGTTTTTTATGGAAACAGTGATGGCAAGACAAACATAGTTCAGAGTTATAGAATCAATGCTGATTTTAAGAGAGGTAGAATAACTCCTGTTGATGATAAGAGTGAATACAGTACCTCAAATCTGCCGGAATCAGTAGAGGTAAACTATGTTACCGGTACTGCATTTGTAATCCGAAAAGAGGTTTTTGAACTTACAGGAGAGTTGGAGGAGTCGGGATTTCTTTATGGTGAGGAGATGGATTTCTGTTACAGGGCATCGCTAAATGGTATCCGAATGGTTGCCCTACGGGATGCTAAAGTGTGGCACTACCACGACTGGTCGAAAAAGAACGGCAGTGGACTTAACAGGGAATACTACTACATTAACAGAAACAGAGTGCTGTTTTTTAAAAGACATAATTTGAAAGGAAGCCTCTTTAGGTTTGTCCTGAATGAAGTTCTAATTTCGCCACTGCGAATACGTTGGGCACTAAGAGCGGGTGGAAAGAGCCTGGTCAAATTTTTCTATCTCGGGATTCTTCACGGATTGAAGGGGTACAGTGGCAGGGCTCTAAATATTAAAGGTTTGATGGGATGAAAGCTATTTGTGTCATAAATACGTCGGGGAATTATGGAGGAGCAGAGAAGCGGATTGTCTCTCTATTCAGCCATGTCAACCGGGAGAGGGATGACTTCAGGTTAATAATCAATCGCTCACTCTACGACATAATGGTTGAGAAAGATGTTCTCACGACTCTAAGCAGAGTGTTGATTCTCTCAATTCCTTTCGACAAAAAATCATACTCTAAAAGTGAGTCGAAGAAGAGTGGCTCCACAAAAAGCAGTAGCAAATCAATCCGCAAACGCTTAGGCAGATACAAATACTTCCTGAAAACAGTTTTGCAGTGGATATCCTTTTCTGCACAGCTAACATCTGTTTTGAAAAAAAACAACGTAACAGTTCTCTATACTATCTGGCAAGGTGGAATATGGGGGCGTATGTGGTACAAAAGGTTAGGAGTTAAAACCGTTTATGGTGCAAATAGCAATCTGGTTTGGCATCTTGAAAAAAATCTGACTAAACGGTTTGATTCACAGTACAGAATATTACGAGATGCCACCCATGTGGATTTTCTGTCTTGCGGATTGGTTGACGAGTTACAAGACCTGATGCCTGCCGTAGATTTTCCAAAGATGCACTCCGTCTCTCCATGTAGTTTTATCAATTACAAGGAGTACTATCCCGACTATCCCAAAGAGGATTCTATCATTTTTATGGGACGGCTTGTGGCACTTAAAAATCCAATACTATTTCTGGAGGCGGTAAAAATATTCAATGAGATGCATGAACAATCGTCTAAAATAGAGTTCATTGTTTTGGGGACAGGTCCTTTTGAGGCAAAGATGAGGGGATTCATTCAAGAGCATAATCTGTCAAATGTTTTTATGAAAGGGAAAGTGTCTCATCCTGAGAGATACCTGAGGAAATCAAAAGTATTTATAACGATTCAGCAGACGGAAAATTACCCGAGTCAGGCACTAATGGAGGCTATGGCTTGTGAAAATGTAATTATAGCAAGCGATGTGGGAGAGACAAGGAGATTAGTAACAGACAATAGTGGGGTGCTTGTAAAACTTAATGCCGAAGAGATTGCCAAAGCATTAGTCAAATTACTGTCTGACGACAAAGCACGAATAGCCGGAGGGCAGAATGCACGGAAAAGAGTTATGGAGAAACATTCGATAGAGATATTTACTAAATATTTTTTAGAATTAATGAGTTGACAATATTAGGCAAGGTGGAATTAATTAAAAAAGTAATATGAATTTAAAATTTGTTATCTCTTTGGCCTCTTTCAAATTGTGTTTGGAGTGTGCTTGAAAATTTAGTGAGATTGGGTAGCTCCGAAGGTATGAGGAGATCACACAACCGAACTTAATATTTAAGCATGCGGAAAACACAATTTGAAATAAGCCTTGATTTTTTTGTTTCGTTTTTGCATCAAGGCAAAAATGAAAGAGAATTATTCCAGTATTCATACTATTTAACATAGCAAAAAAATAAAAACTACACTAATGCATCAACTACTGTTTAAAATATTACGTTACAGTGGCCTGCCTTTTCTGTTCAGAGAGGTAGTGCAGCGGCCGCGCGTTACAATAGTTATGATGCACGACATATCGCTCCCGGCAGCACGGCAGGCTTTTAGTTACTGGAAACGTCACTACAACATAATCTCAATGCAGGACTACCTCAATGCCTGCAAGGATGAATCCGTACACCGACTTCCTCCAAAACCACTTGTACTAACCTTCGATGATGGCCACAAAGGGAATTTTGAGTTGCTGCCTTTAATTGAAGAGTTGGAGATTCCAATAACAATCTTTCTTTGCTCAGATATCGTTGGTACAAACAGGCACTTCTGGTTTCTGCATGAGGGGTGCGATGCTGACAACCTAAAAAGAGTACCAAACGATGAACGTAAAAAGCAACTGGCAAAGATAGGATTCTCTGAAACAGAAGAGTATTCCGTAAGGCAGGCTCTTTCGGGTAATGAGATTGCGAAGATGAAACGATCAACACTAATCAATTTACAAAGTCACACAAGGTTTCACCCCATTCTCACACAATGTGCCGACAGAAAAGCTTTTGATGAGATTAACACTTCGAAAGAGACTCTTGAAAAAAGATACAGCCTGAACATAACAGGATTTGCCTATCCCAATGGTAATTACGGCACCAGAGAGATAGAGATGGTTAAGGAGGCCGGATACAAATATGCCCTTACAACCAACCCCGGATTCAACTCTTTGCAAACAGACCTCTTTGAACTTAAACGCTTCTCGGTAAATGACTCAACAAACCTCAATGAGATAGTTGTTAAAACAAGTGGAGTGTGGGGGATAATGAAGAGTATAGTTAGGATGAAGAGTTCTATAAATGATAGTTAGCTGGGAGGAATGCACTCTCTCATATCCCAAACAGCAGTGTTGCGGAGAGTTGCAGGTGATGTTGATTAGCATGGGGGTTTTTATTTATCACAACAGGCCATCCGTTAATTATCTCAGTCTCGTATTCAGGTTCAATATTGGGTATAAAAATAAATTTAAAATTAAGATCCAGAAATGTTTTTCTGTTTAACTTAAATACAACACCACCTTCGGGAGCAAAACCCGGTTTCCACAAAGTGGTCGTATAACTAACAGATTCATCATCAATATACTCAGGTAGAGTTGAAGCAAACATCAAATCATTAAACATAAAAAATCCCCCAAAAGCAACTCCCGTGTATGGCCTCACCTCTTTGTGACTAAAATAGTAATCGCCACGAAAAAGTAACGAGACAGTTTGGTAATGAGCAGTAACATCACCTCTTCTGCCAACATCCCAAAAGTTTTGCTTGGCCGGGTTATACTGATAATTAAGCTCAGCTCCCAAGCTAAGTCTCTTCTCATACATCCACCTGCCCTCAACACCAACCAGAACTCCTGGAGAGGCAACATTGGCAAACCCAATATTGTCCTCTCCGGCAAATAGGTTTAAAGGTATTGGAGTTCCCAGCTTTCCTCCAATAAACACTCCTTTCTGAGCATCAATTTCAGTAAGAAAAAGAAACATCCCAAGCCAACCAAGAAATAACTTCAAATATATCATGCAGTCAAAATATAAAAATGTACGGAATATTTAGCCCTTTATCAACGATAATTTTATCAGGATACCATTTTTGACATTTGGTATAATAATTGATACCTCTTAGGCTATGTTTATTTTTTGGGATTAACATTTTTTATGACAGCGGATATAAACTTATTGATAACTAAAATGTTATTCTGGAAAAGTAGGTATTAAACTAAAAATTTACCCATGAGCTTTTTTATAAAAAAACAGC
>JALVBA010000217.1 GCA_027010905.1 Marinilabiliaceae bacterium | reverse complement strand
ATCTTCAACTAAATCTTTAATTTCAGGAGATTTACTAATTACTAATTTATTAACGAAAATATGTAAATATTCATATTTGGTTTTAACGGTCTTTTTCAGTATCTCTTTTTTACTAACCCAATCAATTAGTTCATTTGGAGTAAGGTCTAAAATAGCAGATATTCTTTTAAGAGTTTCTCCTGTTGGTTCTGTTTCGCCATTTTCAACTCGTTGTATTGTTCTTAAAGATAGTCCTGATTTTTTGGCTAATTCTTCCTGAGATAAACCTTTTCGTTTTCGCAAATCCTTTACTCCTTGTGCTAAGTTTATATTTTCCATATTTACTTTTTTGATGACAAAAATAAATCAAATCAATAACGTTTGATGTATTATTCTTATGTCATCTTTACGTCATTTTGATGAGAAATGCCTGTCACAATAACCGCTTACTACTGCATAAAGCTAGTTATTACCTTTATATTTTAGGTTATTAGCCATATTAAAATGCTGCCATTAGCAGTCCGATATCCTGCGATGGAATATTGAATCTTTTGCCAATATGGTTGTTGGTTAGTATACCGCGGTAGGCATAAATCCCCTGACTGATGCCGGCACTCTCCTTTACTAACTGGTGTATCCCCCCTGACTCAGCCACCTGTAGCATTATGGGGGCAAAGATATTACTGAGGGCTATTGATGCGGTGCGTGATACCCGTGAGGCAATGTTGGGTACGCAGTAGTGAATAACTCCATGTTTAATGAATACCGGATGTTCGAGGTCGGTGCACATTGAAGATTCAAAACAGCCTCCCTGATCCATGCTAAGGTCAATTATTATTGAGCCTTTTTTCATCTGTGCAACCTGAGTTTCAGTAACCATGAATGAATGACCCGATTGAAGATATCTTAAACTACCCAGAACTGCATCGGCCGACTTTAATGCTTTTGTGAGTGTGTGAGGATGTAACACTGAGGTGAAAACGCGCTGCCCCAGATTCAACTCCAGGTCACGCAGATTTCGGTATGAGTTGTCAAAAACTTTCACATTAGCTCCCAAACCAATTGCTGCTCGTGCAGCAAACTCACCTGCTGTACCTGCACCCAAAATAACAATCTCGGCTGGTGAGACGCCTGTTATACCTCCCAACAAAACACCTTTGCCATTGTGTGCTTTACTCAGAAATTCACTGGCAATCATAACCGAGGCATATCCCTCTATCTCGCTCATGCTACGAATCACGGGGTAGCAATTGGTATCATCTTTCAGAAATTCAAAAGCGATAGCATTAACTTTTTTTCTTAGCATCTTTTTCAGTTTCTCTTTACTCTGATTGTAGAGGTAAAGAAGTGAAATTACCAGTTGGTCGTGTTTAAGCAGGTTAATCTCATCTATCGATAGTGGTGATACTTTCAAAATCACATCAGCCTGAAATATCTCCTTACTATTTTTAATTATTGTTGCGCCGCATTCGCTAAAGTCGTTGTCGGAGTAGTTAGCACCGTCGCCGGCTCCTGTTTCAAGAAGCACTGCATGACCGTTCATCACTAGCAGCTCAACACCCTGTGGAGTAAGTGGGATTCTGTTTTCAAACTTTGATGTCTCTTTGGGAATGCCTATTACAAGTTTTCTTTTCTTTCTGCCTATTTCCAGCATCTCCTCTTTAGGTAGAAGGCCTGTGCTGCCAAAAGAGTATTGAATAGGATTATTTTCCATTTCAGTTATTGCATCAGTTTACATTAACGGACTTTAAAAATCTAAATTTAGTAAAAAAGAGAACAGAATCAAATGTTTAGTTATACTCTTTAAGAACGATTCCGTTATTCTTTGTGATGCTACTTTAGTTTCTGCTAACAACTGATACTAGCCGCTTTCCACCATCAGTATCTTCAATTGTTACGTCAAGTCTGGTTTCCGGAAGCAGGGGCTCAATCTTCTCCGGCCACTCCATAAAGCAGTAGTTGCCCGAATAGATGTACTCTTCGTAACCAATATCGAGAGCCTCATCAATAGTTTTCAATCGGTAAAAATCGAAATGAAAAATTGTATCGCCCGTTTTGGTGCAATACTCATTAATAATTGAAAAGCTTGGGCTATTCACATCATCCTCAACATCCATTGCCCGGCAAAGTGCTTTAATAAATGTGGTTTTACCTGCTCCCATCTCACCGTAGAAAGCAACTACTCTGTGTGATCTGTATTTTGCAAGAAACTCTTTTGCAACGTCATCTATATTGTCAAGAGATTCAATAGTTAATCTGTTCATATTGTCTCTACTGAGTTTTGTAATTTGCTTTGGTTATCTCTATTTACGCGATTGCAATACAACAAACGGAATAAGCATCTCTTCGAGTGAGATACCACCGTGCTGAAAAGTGTCTTTGTAATAGCTCACATAGTGGTTGTAGTTATTTGGATAGGCAAAAAAATCGGTACAGGTGGCAAATATGTACGATGTCGACAGGTTCGGCTTTGGCAGCATTGCCTTGTCGGGATCTTTCACCTCGAACACCTCTTTTGCATTGTACCTTAAATTTTTACCTTGCTTATATCTCAGGTTCAGGCTGATGTTTTTATCACCGATAACCTTAATCGGATCCTGCACTCTTATTGTTCCATGGTCGGTAGTAATAACAATCTTAACATCCTCTTTTTTCAGTCTTAGCAGCAGTTCTTTTAGTGATGAGTGACTAAACCACGAGTGCGTTAATGATCGGTAGGCTGCCTCGTTGGCCGCCAGCTCTTTTATCATTTTCACCTCGGTACGGGCATGCGACAGCATATCCACAAAATTGTAAACAACAGCTACCAAATCATTTTTCAAAAGTTCAGGAAGTTGATCCAACAGTTTCTTACCATACTCATGATTGAGGATTTTCCGGTAGGTGTGAGTATAGGGTTTTCTGAACCGCTGAAAGAATGTACCTATCAGCTTATCTTCAAACTGATTTTTACCTCCCTCATCATCCTCTTCAAGCCAGTATTCGGGATACATCTTTTTTATCTGTGCCGGCATCAACCCCGAGAAGAGGGAGTTACGTGCGTATTGTGTTGAAGTGGGCAGTATGCTACAGTAGATATTCTCCTCTTCTGTGATGTAATCTTCTGCCATATCTCTTTTCAGCACCTCCCACTGGTCATATCTGAAATTATCAATCACGATATAGACAACCTTGTGTCCGTCTTCAAGAAGTGGCAAGATTTTGTCTTTCATTAGCTGATGTGACATGAGTGGAGACTCAACATCAGCGTTTAACCAATCAAGATAGTTTTTCTTTATGAATTTTGTGAAGGCATGGTTAGCCTGAGTTTTTTGCATCAACATAACTTCATCCATGGTATCTTCACCCTCCTGCAGCTCCAGCTCCCAGTAGGATAGCTTTTTGTATATATTCACCCAGTCATCAAAAGTAAAAGAGTCGTTAATTTTTAGTGAGATCTGGCTAAATTCCGACTGGTACGTTGATGTTGTAGTTTCAGTAATCAGGCGACGTTTATCAATATTCTTTTTTATTGATGATAGTATCTGGGTAGGATTGACCGGCTTAATAAGATAGTCGGCTATTTTTCGGCCAATGGCCTCCTCCATAATATTCTCCTCCTCCGACTTTGTAATCATTATTACAGGCCATTCAGGTCGCATCTCCTTTATGCGTGTTAGCGTTTGCAGGCCACTCAGTCCCGGCATATTTTCATCGAGGAATATCAGGTCATAAAACTCTGATTCAATCATATCAAGTGCATCCTGACCGTTTGTAGCAGTCTCTACTTCAAATCCCTTCTCAGTCAAATATATCACATGAGATTTTAATAAGTCAATCTCATCATCTACCCACAATATCTTTATCTGCTTTGCCATCTGTTGCTTTGTTAATATGTGAAATGATAATTAGTTGAAGAGTGTACAAAAACACTAGATAACCAAATCATCAAATCATAACATTAATACTCTTTTTCAAAAAATGTGTCATACCCTTTTAGGTCTTTGTTCTGTTCGAGGGTAGCTCTGTTTTGTGGAGTGATTACCCACAAGTAGTACTCCCGGTTTTTAATGTCACGAATTAAGAATGATTTCAACCTTAACTCATCCAGGAAGGCTTTTGCCTCCTTTTTACTCTTAAATCCGGTGACTGAGATGTACTTAAAACCTTCAATAAAGTCATTCATCTCAACCTTCAACTCCTCATTCTTATAGGTATTTTTAGTGTAGTTGGTGTAAATTTTCAAAATTTTGTTGTAATCTATTCTGCCCTTTTTGAAAATAACAATTACATCCTGCTGCGCTCCGGCAATAAATACCCATGGCGATGGAGTAGGAATACTATCTTTTTTCTTAGGCTCGGGCTTCTCCAATACGACAGTTGCTGCTGCTTCTGCTGTTTTCACCTCTTGCTTTTTGACGGGCTTAGCAGGCTTTACTTCACTTTTCTGCTCTTCAGTTGCTTTGGCTGATTCAGTTACATTGGCTTTGGCACTATCCTTTGGTAGAACAACAGGTGTTGGTGCAATTAGAGCTGAATCGACTTTTGGGATACTGTCTGCTATCGCTGTTACCACCTTAGTAGTGTCAGATATTACCTCTTGCTCCGTAAGTTTAGCAATCTCCTTTGCAGTTTTTGGCAGCATCTCTTCAGGTAGCTTCTCAACATCCACCAGTTTTAAGTAGAGATTATTGAAGAAGGCATCATAATTATTTATCTGGCCTGAGGAGAGGAAGAACTTAAGATTTGGCTCTGAGATTGAGTAGAGTTTTGTCTTTACCGAATCAGAATAAAACAGCTTATCTTCGTGTTCGCGCACCGAATAGAAGTAGTCCATTCCCTCTAGCTTATTCTTGAATCCTTTGATAAGAATAACAGTAGATTTGTCCGGCAGCAGAGTTGTCTCTATCCCGTAGTCGTTCACCAGATAGCGTGAGAAGTTAAAGTCAGCCAGGTTAAAAATAATCCTGTTAATATCTGCACCGGTTGGTGGTATTGCCATAAAACTATGAGGCTCATTTTCAGCATAGAGAAATCCTGTCATGTCGGGTTCAGCATCTGCCTGCTGAGCATTTTCATTCTTGCTCATATCATCTAATCTTTGAGCCAGAACAGAGCTGTAAGGTTTCAGACTCTTAACCGGAGAGCGTCCTTTATCCAGTTGCTCAATAAAAAGGGATGCATATTCAGCCTCTTCAGTCCCCGGATGTTTAGTGGTAATAGTTTCAAGATTCTGTTTAAACAGTTCGGCATCACCTTTTCGGGCATACGACAACGCTTTTATCAACAGATATTTTGGCATGTAAATATTAGAAGTATCGTTTAGCTCAATGTTCGTGGCTTTTTCAATCACAACATCGTAGTTGCCGGAAAGGTAGTTAGAGTATGTGCTTGCATATTCGTCATCCACAATTTTCTTTGCTGTCTCGATGTTGGTTAAATAGTTGGGATCTTCAATAAACTGAACAAACTTACTCTCCGGAAAATGATTTTTCAATCTGGTTAATGCTCTTCTCATACTTACACTATCTCCACTTGCTTCATAAGTTTTGTAGAGTGCTATGTAGATATCCTCCTGATCCTCCTCCGGTATTGTTGATGAAGCCAAACAATCTTCAAACATCTCAATTGCTTTCGGGTAATTTTTCAATCGTTCAAAATAGATTATACCTGCATCAAACTTACTAATATCGCGGGTGAACTCTGCATCCCTATACAATTCTGGGGTTAGCGGGATGTCTGCCATAAGCGACTCTTTAGTGGGAACAATATTGCGCTGGGTTGTTCCTCCCGAAGTCTCTGTTTTTGTAGCTTCTCCCGGTTTAGTTGCTTGCTGGGATTTATTATCAGAAGGTTCTCCCGGCTCACCCGGTTCACCGGGTTCATCCGAACTTGTTTCAACCATCCCTTTTTTAGCTCGTCTCCAGTCGTCAGCCAGCTTGCGTTTACCCCACCTACGTGCAAACTCCTGTTTGCCCATCTCCTTTGTGGCAACATTATAAAAGTACCATTTTCCACCACCTGCTTGCCGGGTCATAGACTGATAGCCTCCTCCACCTCCGTAGTAGTCGTCACCACCTCTGTTTTTTAATCTCTCCTCTTCCTTAATTCTCTTTTTTTCTGTTTCAATAATTTTCACAATAAACTTGTCGCGTTCAGCTTCACTTAGGTCTGCTAGCATAAGCAGGCTATCCTTATTGTTGATGATGTCGAGTTGTTCAACCAGAAGTTGCAGTGAATTATGCCTTTCACTTATCAGGTTGTAATCTTTGAAATCTTCTGTGATAATCGTCATGGCACTATCGTAATATTGGTAGGCAGGCTTGAAAAACTCTTTGTTAAAGTAGATGTCAGCAATCTCCAGATAAGAGAGTGTTTTTTGATAATCGTTATCCACACTTACCTCAGTAGATTTTTTAAAGCTCTTTATCGCTTCCGGTTCATCGTCAAAATTGAGATATACCTTACCCAAAGCATAGTATATCTGATCTCTAAAGTCTTCATTCTTTTTGTCACGAAGCATCTTCTTGATCTGCTTTTTTATCTCATCTAGCGATGCATTTTTGTATAGAATTGATGTCCTTTTTATCTGAGCATTAAACGACATCTCATAGCCCGGGCGGTTTTTTAGTGTTTGAGTGTAAGCAATTGCCGCACCGGTATCGTCTCCGGTAAGCTGCTTAATCTGGCCTAAAATGAAAGAGTAACGTGCTCTATCGGCCTTGTTGTTTGCACCGTCTACTGCATTCTGAACAAAAAGAATGGCCTCTTTGTATCTCTCCTGAACAAGCAGCATG
Organism: Marinilabiliaceae bacterium; assembly: GCA_027010905.1. GTDB lineage: Bacteria > Bacteroidota > Bacteroidia > Bacteroidales > Marinilabiliaceae > JAADEM01. The sequence continues at coordinate 682 of JALVBA010000217.1, read as the reverse complement.
TTTGCATATACGGCCATATATTCGCCATATAGATGTTCCGGTGCTTTGCCGTCATAGTCGTAACTCTCCATGGCAATCCGGGCATTGTTAACATCTTTGAGTTCGGTGTATGCACGTGCTTTCCATATCATAGCTTTGTACTTGCTCTCTTCGTAGGAGAAGTCACGAATCAGCAGATCGAAAGTACGTATTGCCTGCCTGAACTCATGCTTTATAACCTGGGCTTTGCCAATCATCAAAAGGGCATCATCAACCCATTTGTTATACTCTTTTCTGTTTTTGACATTTTTTTTCGAACTGCTTCCACTCTTTTTCTTTGGCCGGGCAGTTATTGAGTGACGAACAATCAGCTTTGTCCCTTTGTCTATGGCTCTGTCCATGCTCGAAGATGCAACACCTGCAGATGACTCATCAGACTCCTCAAACATCGGCAGCACCTTTATGTAGTTGTCTTTGTAGCTCTCCTCAATATCTTTAATACCGGCCTTATAACTTTCGTTGCCATTGAAATAGACATTGTAGTGCGCTGTAGTATTTTGAAAGGTGCGACTTAACCATGTGTTTTTTTTGGTAGAGCATCCCCATAAAAGGACAAGAACAATAAGAAGATATTTCCGGTATGGCATGGGGCAACTAAACTAATATTTTAAATAAAACTGACTTTTCACAAAAATATTTTATT
>JALVBA010000216.1 GCA_027010905.1 Marinilabiliaceae bacterium | reverse complement strand
AACCCCGATTTCTCAACTAACTACTCATGCATACTATACCATAAATTAACCTTTAAGTTTGAGCTTCCCGACAATGCAGATATGTCGAAAGACGCTGCATCAATAAAGGTGAAACGGTTCTCCGACAAATCAGATTTGTTGCTTATAGAGTCTGTTTCCGAAAAAAAGCATCTTCGGCCTGACAAAACTAATGAGAGACTTATCTCCGGCAGGGTAAGTGGATTCAAAGACCCGGCACTCTCCTACCTTCCGGCACAACTGCAACCCTTCACATTCTACAATAAATACATCCGTCTTTTAGATATTGAGTATCTTAATCCGGTTTCTAAATCCGGGTTAAAACACTACTCCTTCCTACTATCGGATACCCTTATTGACGTTAAGGGTGATACAATCTTTTACATAAAGTTCAAACCAATAAAAGGAAAAAACTTCAATGGCCTCACAGGTGCTCTGCATATCTATCAACCCGACTGGGCAATAAAAACCGTCTCCACCGAATCGTTATCGCAAGACAAATCAAACAGTCTGGTGATACGGCAAAACTACCAGATGCTTAATGATTCTATCTGGTTTCCGTTTCAGATGGAGAGTAAGCTTGTGATTAAAAAAAGCAAATCACCAAAAACAAAGGGACAATCGTACCCAATAGTTGCATCTGGAAAAAGCTATGTAACGGCCATCAACCTAAATCCTAAGATTACAGCAAAAGATTTCAACAATATCACTTTTGAAGATGCTCTGAATTCGAGAAACGCACCCTCCATGGAGGTATTTAGGTATGAGCCTCTTTCGCACAAAGACTCCATAACATACCACTTAATTGATAGTATTGGCCAAAATATGCATATTGACAAACTCATTACATTGCAAAAAGCTGCCATTAAAGGAAATATCCCCTGGGGTATTATTGACATTGATTACAAGAAGCTTTTGGACTACAACGGATACGAAGGCTTTAGATTAGGGCTGGGGCTGTGGACAAACAAAAAGCTATCTCAATACTTCTCTTTTGGCGGCCATTACACTTACGGTTTTAAGTCTGAAAAATCAAACTATGGTGCAGGAGTGAACATTACACCCTGGCAGAATCCTGAAACAAAGTTCTCTTTTCACTACAAAGACGGGCTGAATGCTACCGGTACATTTTATTTCCTTGATGCCTACAGCATCCGGTCATCTGAATCGTTTCAGCGATTTATGTTTGAGACTATGGATAATACAAAAGAGTTTTCAACAAATGTACAATTCCGCTTTTTAAAACATTTCAAAACAGAGCTTTATTTCAAAGATGCATCAATAACACCCACCCTACCCTACCAATTCATGAGTTCAACTGACACTGTTGCACCATTCGACACAAAAAAGTTGTCGGTAAAACTTAAATGGGCAAACAGAGAGACATTTTCAGACACCCCTTTTGGAAGAATCTCTAATGGCACTGGATGGCCAACCGTTTGGCTTAACTTCACCTACGGATTTGGAAACGACATTGACAATTTTACCTATCGGAAATATGAGTTCCAAATAGATCAGGATATAAAAATCAATCCATCAAACACAACAACCATCAGAATTAAGGCAGGCCTGATAGATGGTGATATTCCGGCAACACTGCTCTACAGTGCTTTTGGTTCGTATAAAACTGTTGGACTTGAGATACCCTACTCAATGGCTACAATGAGACTAAATGAGTTTGCTGCCGACAGGTTTGCCATTGTAAATCTTAAACACAAAATATCACTACTCCTTAACAAGCCGGGAAGGTTCAAACCTGAGATTAATTTAACTACAAATATTGGGATTGGCGATGCCCCAACCAAAGCCTATTCATTTAAAAAAGGGTATTACGAGTCAGGTATCTTCTTCAACAATCTGTTTATACAATTGATTGCAAAGTACGGTTTTGGCATTCACTACCGCTACGGCTCCTACCGCTTAAACAGAGGGATTGACAATTGGGCATTCAATATAGGTGTTGAGTTTATGCTTTAACATTGATGTCCGATAAACTTTTTTTGTAACATTGAGAATTCCTTTATTTAAACACAACTTTTTTTGGCTATTTCGTAGCTATAAATTTATCCACGTAAGAATGAACCTTTGCACCCTTAGCGATACGCTTGCGTCACTTGCGGTAAAACACACTTCGTGTTAATTCGTGTAATTCGTGGACAAAAAAAAGCCTCA
>JALVBA010000215.1 GCA_027010905.1 Marinilabiliaceae bacterium | reverse complement strand
ACTTATGGCACCCACAGGTAGGGCAGCAAAGGTGTTAAGCGGATATGTAGGGATACCTGCATTTACCATACATCGCACTATCTATCGTCAAAATCAGGCAGCCACAGTCTCCGGTAATTTTGAACTTAACTTTAATAAGCTTAAAAATTGCATCTTCATTGTTGATGAGGCCTCGATGATAGCCAACCATTCATATGAAAATACAATCTTTGGTAGTGGCAGTTTGTTAAACGACCTGTTGGAGTTTGTATTTAGCTCAGGCAATAACTCTAAACTTATAATAATTGGAGACTCTGCACAGTTACCGCCTGTGGGGGTGGAGGAGAGTCCGGCACTTAGTGGTTATGAACTTGAATCGATGGGGTTGAATGTAAAAGAGTACACTCTAATTGATGTGGTGAGGCAGGAGGCAGACAGTGGAATATTGTACAATGCAACTATGCTAAGACAAAAGCTGGAGTTTGATGATGGTACTAATAGTTACCCCTCCATCAGAATAGATAGTTTTCAGGATGTGAAACGTATTAACGGGGGCGATTTGATTGAAGAGCTCTCAGTGTGTCAGGATAGGTACGGTATTGAGGATACTATTGTTATCTGCCGCTCTAACAAAAGAGCCAATCTTTACAATAAAGGTGTGCGTGGCTCTATACTTTTCAGGGAGGAGGAGATTACACGGGGTGACCTGCTTATGATAGTTAAGAATAACTACTATTGGCTTAAAGAGAATAAAAAGATTGAGTTCATTGCCAATGGCGATATCGCAGAGGTTGTACGTATCAACGGCTATGAAGAGTTGTACGGTAAAAGGTTTGCTAATGTAACTCTTCGATTGGTTGATTATAAAGAGACAGAGATAGATGCTAAGATAGTGCTTAATACTCTCGACTCCGAAGCCGCAGGAATGCTGAAGTCGGAGCAGGAGGAGTTTTATAACACCGTGCTAGAAGATTACAGGGAGCTGACTACGGCAAAGAAACGATATGATGCCATGCGCGAAAATCCCTACTTCAATGCTCTTCAGGTGAAATTTGCCTACGCACTAACTACCCACAAAGCTCAGGGTGGACAGTGGAAGTCTGTTTTTATTGATCAGGGTTTTATTCCCGAAGATCAGATTGACAGGTCTTACCTTAGATGGCTCTACACTGCAATTACCCGAGCCACAGAGAGGCTCTATCTGGTTAACTTTAAGGATGAGTTCTTTGAGGATTAATTAGTCCTCCGTGAAAAAGATCGTTTTTGTGTTAAGACAAAAATGAAAGGCGTATCAAAAAGGTAGGCGAGCTGTAGTTAAAATCCGGTATCTGAAAAACAGAGAACTTTTTCACGTTTGACTAACTAACTCATCCGATGACTTCGAGTCATCAGATGAGTGTAGAGTAATTATTTACATCAAAAAGGCCAACATTATACCGGCAGCAACAGCTGAGCCAATCACACCTGAAACATTAGGAGCCATGGCATGCATTAGCAGGTGATTCGTAGGATCGCACTTCAGTCCCTCAGCTTGTACAACCCTTGCTGAATCGGGAACTGCTGACACTCCGGCAGCACCAATAAGCGGATTAATCTTTTTATCCCCCTTAAGAAAGAGGTTCATTATACGGGCAAAAATCAGACCTCCGGCGGTTGCCACAACAAATGAGATAGCACCAAGGGCAAAGATTTTCATTGAGTCAGGCGACAGAAATCCTTTATTTATCATTTCGCCTGTGTTGGGATCCATAACTATTCTTACCGCCTGTGTTGATGCTCCTACAGTAACTCCAAGCAGAATAGTTACAATATTTATAAGCGAGTTTCGTGCTGTGTCGGCTAGTCTTTCAGTAACTCCCGACTCCTTAAGCAGGTTCCCAAAAAACAGCATTCCCAGCAGTGGTAAGGCAGATGGAGAAATAAATGTTGTGAGTAACAGCCCAACTATAGGGAAGAGTATCTTTTCAAGTTTTGAAACTGCACGAGGCGGCTTCATCTTAATCTTCCTCTCCTCCATGGGGATAAGCAGTCGCATAATGGGAGGCTGAATAACCGGAACAAGAGCCATGTACGAGTATGCCGCAATGGCGATTGCTCCCATAAGGTGAGGTGCCAGTTTTGATGATAAAAATATAGCTGTAGGGCCGTCAGCACCACCAATGATTGCTATTGCACCTGACTCGGCCGGAGCAAAGCCAAGTATCGAAGCACCCCAAAAAGTAGCAAAGATTCCAACCTGAGCAGCAGCTCCCAATATCATCAGTTTAGGGTTGGAGATGAGCGATGAGAAGTCGGTCATTGCACCAATGCCTAGAAATATTAGAGGAGGGTAGATACCCTGTTGAACTCCGAAGTAGAGGTAATTAAGAACAGACCCCTCTTCGTAAAGTCCAATTTTATTTCCCGGAGGAAAGGGAATATTTCCAATTAAAATACCAATACCAATGGGAATAAGCAGTAGAGGCTCGTAGTCATACCTGATTGCCAGAAAGATAAAGAACAGTCCGACAGCAATCATTATAAAATTGGTGAAGTGAGCATTGGCAAATCCGGTGAAGTTCCAGAATTTCTCTACTCCTTCTAGAGCCTTCTCAAAAATGTCTGTTCCTACGCCGGCCGAAGCAAAAGCATTAAAACCTGCTCCCATAAACAGCAGAACAAACAGTAAAAACGGGAGTTTATATTTTTGTAACATCATTATATTTTTTGTAATTGTTATTGCTAAAGGATATTAGCTATTCAAGCACCAGTAGAACATCATTTTGCAAAACGGCATCGGTAACATTAACCTTAATCTCTTTGATGGTACCGTCTTTTTCAGCCAGAATATTATTCTCCATCTTCATAGCTTCCATAACCAGAAGTACATCACCCTTCTTTACGCTATCGCCAACAGATACATTAATTTTAAAGATATTTCCCGGTAGAGGCGATTTCACAACATTACCCTTATCCGACTTCTTAATCAATCCTTCACCCGGCTTAAGCTTAACCTCCTTACGCACGAGCTTAGGTGTTTTTACCTTTTTTACCTCTTTATGAATCTCCACTTCAAACGAAGTACCATTTACATCCAAAGTTGCAATGTTATCCTCAATATCTTTTATCTGAACCTTGTACTTATTTCCTCGTATTGTAAAATCAAATTTTTTCATCGTATATAATATATTAATAAACTAATACAGACCTGCCTGCATCGGGTATGGGTACAACATGTTATTATTTCAACCCTTTAACCCTGTAACCATAGAATTACCTCGGGAAGTTCATATTATTCATTCCGTAAAGCTTAGAGCTCCATGGCGAATATCGACGCTTTACCTCTTTAATGGTAATAATGTTGCTTTCGTCATCATGAATCTCATCAAAATAGAGATAGAGCGCCATCGATATTGCGGCGTTCATCTCACCTGTAAGCATCATCTCATCTTCCGCCGGTACACTGCCTACGTGTCTTGTTTTTTTATGCAGAGCTCGTTTTGTTGCCAATTTTATAATTTTGGGAATAAGCAGAAATATCCCAACTAAAAATAAAAGAGCTGCAAAAACAATCAGCCATCCCAGAATTGTGATGGTCCATGTTTCACTACTTATTGCTAATAGATTCATATTATAAAGGTATATTTGAGTGTTTCTTTGGAGGATTTGAAAGTTTCTTGGTTTGCAGAGTTTGGAATGCTCTGATAACCCTGAACCGTGTGTTACGCGGCTCAATAACATCATCAATGTATCCATACGAAGCCGCCTGATATGGATTGGCAAAAGCCTCTTCGTAGTCAGTTACTCTCTTTGAAATATACTCTGCCTTCTTCTCCTCATTACTAATCTTTGCGATGTTTTTGCTTTCCAGAACCTCAATAGCTCCCTTAGCACCCATGACAGCAATCTCTGCCGATGGCCACGCATAGTTGAAATCACCCCTCAACTGTTTACACGACATCACATCGTGCGCTCCTCCATACGATTTACGCAGCGTAACAGTAACTTTTGGCACTGTGGCTTCTCCGTATGCAAACATCAGTTTGGCACCGTGGATAATAATTCCGGCATACTCCTGACCCGAGCCCGGAAGGAATCCCGGTACATCAACCAGAGTAAGAATAGGAATGTTAAAAGCGTCGCACATCTGCACAAAACGGGCTGCTTTGCGCGAAGCGTCACAATCGAGAACTCCGGCCAGATAGTTGGGCTGATTGGCCACAATACCAACTGACATACCTCCAAGACGGCAATAGCCTACAACAATATTTTTTGCGTAGTTACGGTGAACTTCCAAAAACTCTCCCTCATCTGCAATTGTAAAAATTACATCTTTAATATTGTAGGGTAGATTTGGATTATCAGGAACGATATCATTCAACTCGTCAGCTATTCTGTCGATTGAGTCATTTGTCTCCATAAGGGGAGCTTCTTCCATATTGTTCTGGGGAAGATATGAGACAAGCTTACGGATAAGAAGTAGACCCTCATCCTCGTCCTCAACTTTAAAATGTGCTACTCCCGATTTAGAGGCATGAACATCAGCTCCACCCAAATCAGCTACTGAAATATCTTCTCCGGTAACGGTTTTTACAACCTTGGGGCCGGTAACAAACATGTAGGAGGAATCTTCGGTCATGAGAATGAAATCGGTGAGAGCAGGCGAATAGACAGCACCACCGGCACAAGGCCCGAATATGGCAGATATTTGTGGAACAACGCCTGAAGCAAGAATATTACGCTCAAAAATTTCAGCATAACCACCAAGTGAGGTAACGCCCTCCTGTATTCTTGCTCCACCCGAATCGTTGATACCTATGATTGGTGCACCCACTTTCATGGCCATATCCATTACCTTACAAATCTTATCAGCCATTGTCTCTGAAAGTGAACCTCCAAAAACAGTGAAATCCTGTGCATAGACGTAAACTACCCGCCCATCAATGGTACCGTGGCCTGTTACTACTCCGTCGCCCGGAATCTTCGACTGCTCCATTTTAAAATTAACGCAGCGGTGCATAACAAACATATCCAGCTCCTCAAATGAGCCCTCATCCAATAGAACCTCTATGCGCTCACGAGCGGTCATTTTGCCTTGTGAGTGTTGTTTCTCAATGCGTTTCTCTCCTCCTCCCAAACGCGCCACACTGCGTCGGTCTATAAGGTCTTTTAGTTTATCCCTGGTTGACATACTCTACTATTTAGGTTCTTCACATAACTCAGTTAATACTCCGAAAGTTGATTTAGGATGGAGAAAGCCGATATTTAAACCCTCAGCACCTTTGCGGGGAGTTTTATCAATTAGCCTTATCCCTTTCTCTTCGAGACCGGGAAGTGTTTCGGCCAGACCATCAACGGCAAATGCAATATGATGAACTCCCTGCCCCTTCTTCTCAATAAATTTACCAACGGGACCTTCAGGGTCTGTTGATTGTAAAAGCTCAATTTTTGTCTGGCCAACCTTAAAAAATGCTGTTTTAACTTTTTGGTCTTCTACCTCTTCTACAGCATAACATTTAAGTCCCAGTACATTTTCGTAAAAAGGTATGGCCTCGTCCAGATTTGCAACGGCTATTCCGATGTGCTCAATATGTGATATCTTCATCTGATAAAATTTATGTTTTCTATTTTTTGCCAAAAGTATCATATTGGAGAATATTTTCAACATTAAATGAGAGGAAAAAATATTGTTTTACAACATACTTTTCGGCTCTATTGTTAAAGTATCTGAAAATGGGTGCTTAATGAACTATGTAATGTTAAAAGTTGATAATGTATTTAGGTTGTGATTGAATTTTATATATTTGCTCTCATTATAAATTAAATCAAATTATTTAGAATGACTCGTCTATTTTCACTCCTGATAGTTGCCCTGTTAATACTATCTTCCGGTACAAAATCATTAGCTTGTACAAATATTTTAATAACAAAAGGAGCCACCGTTGATGGCTCATCAATGATATCTTATGCAGCCGACTCACATGTTTTGTATGGCGAGCTCTACCACTGGCCTGCAATGCAGTATCCTGGCGGCAGTATGCTAAAGGTTGTTGAGTGGGACACAGGAAAGTATCTAGGCGAAATTGAGCAGGTTGAGCAGACATATTCGGTAATAGGTAATATGAACGAGCATCAGTTGAGTATTGGTGAAACCACCTACGGAGGCCGATCTGAGCTTAGAGATACAACCGGATTGATAGATTACGGCAGTCTGATATATATTACACTTCAGAGAGCCAAAACAGCACGTGAGGCGATAGAGATTATGGCAGGCCTTGTGGAGAAGTATGGCTACTACAGCTCGGGTGAGACATTCTCAATTGCTGACCCCAATGAGGTTTGGATAATGGATTTGATTGGAAAGGGTGTGGGTAACAAGGGAGCTGTTTGGGTTGCGGTTAAGATTCCTGACGGATACATATCAGCCCATGCTAATCAGGCACGTATAACAACATTTCCCCTACATGACAAAGAGAATTGTCTCTACTCAAAGGATGTTATAGCATTTGCCCGTGAGAAGGGTTATTTTAAAGGAAAAAATAAAGACTTTAGTTTCTCCGACACCTATGCACCGTTAGATTTTGGTGCAGTACGTTTTTGTGAAGCTCGCGTGTGGAGTGCATTCCGCCATGCAAACAGCTCAATGGACAAATACATCAAGTATGCAATGGGAGAGTCGTCTGAACGGATGCCTCTATTTATCAAGCCGGATCATAAACTTACAAAGCAAGATATTATGGCAATGATGCGTGACCATTTTGAAGGAACGCCGATGGATATGAGTGTTGATGTCGGAGCAGGTCCCTTTAAGTTACCCTACCGGTGGAGACCACTGACATGGGAGGTTGACGGTGTGGAGTATATTAATGAGCGTGCCATTGCAACACAACAGACTGGCTTCTCTTTTGTAGCACAGATGCGCGACTGGCTTCCTGACCCAATAGGCGGTATTCTTTGGTTTGGGATTGATGATGCCGCATCCTCTGTTTACATGCCTATGTATTGCGGAATAACCAAAGTACCTCACTCTATTGAGGTGGGTAATGGCGATATGCTTACCTTCTCACCATCATCGGCATTCTGGGTTTTTAACACTGTGTCGAACCGTGTATACAGTCGTTACAGTGATATGATTGTGGATGTTAAGAAAGTGCAGTCGGAGTTGGAAAATAAATTTTTCGATTTTATTCCTGCTATTGATGATGCTGCTAAAGTTCTCTACGCAAAAGACCCGGAGCTGGCACGTAGTTTCTTGACAGATTTTTCGGTAAGTCAGGCAGAGATGACGGTTAACCGATGGAGAGATTTGGGAAACTTTCTTCTTGTTAAATATCTTGATGGAAATCTGCATTTCGAAGAGAATGGTGTATTCAAAAGAAATTCACATGGATATCCCGCACACGCTGAGCACAATGGATATTCAAAAGAGTTCTACAAAAAAATTGTGAACGAAACAGGCGATAAGTTAAAGATGAAGGAGCTGCCGAAAAAGTAGGCTTCGGCTTCGCTCAGCCTACGTATTGCTGGTTTTTCGTTTTTTACACGGGTTGCACCCGTGGCTATTCACATTTGACCCCCGTCGGGCATGTGGGATACAACAGCATAGTCTGAAACTTCGATCGTCCGTAGGATATTCGAACGTTAAAGATTGACAAATACCCTCGGTTACCAAAAGTTAAGGCCTCACTGCGAGTGAGGCCTTAACTACCGGTTCATATGTCGCCCACACGCCAATGCTTCGTTGACCCCGCCTCGGCGGTGACGAACGAAGGTTTCCCCGGCCTTTTTCATAAAAAGTATCTCCTGTGTCTATTTATAATCACAAATGTACGACCAAACAGTTTTTTATACGGATATAGGATGTTTGAAAAAGGGCGGGGATGTAAATATTGCTATTAAATTAATAAATTTTCGTGACGATTAACTATCTATTTC
>JALVBA010000214.1 GCA_027010905.1 Marinilabiliaceae bacterium | reverse complement strand
ATCGTATCTTATGCAAGTCAATATATTTAGTCAGCAGAATAGTATCTTCAACCGTTTTATGGCCGAAATCAGAGATAGCTCAATCCAGACAGATTCAATGAGATTTAGAAGAAATCTGGAACGAATGGGTGAGGTTTTTGCCTTTGAAATAAGTAAAACACTACCCTACAGTAATAGTGAGGTGAAAACTCCGTTGGGAATTGCAAACATAGAGTTGCCAGATACCAAGCTTGTTGCTGCTTCAATACTACGTGCCGGACTGCCTCTGCACCAGGGATTGCTCAACTATTTCGATAGGGCTGATAATGCATTCATTTCAGCATACAGGAAATATACTGAGGATGGTGATTTTGATATTCATATTGAATATATCTCTTCGCCATCACTCGATGGAAGGGTAGTGTTACTAAGTGACCCTATGCTTGCTTCAGGTAATTCAATGGATTTAGCCTACAAGGCACTGATGCAAAAAGGTAAACCCTCCCATGTTCATGTAATCTCTGTTTTGGCCAGTAAAGTGGGTCTTGAGTATGTGAAAAATATTTTGAAAGGAGAGCCTGTAACACTTTGGATAGGTGCTGTTGACGATGAACTAAATGCAAAATCATATATTGTTCCCGGGCTTGGCGACGCCGGTGATCTGGCTTTTGGAACAAAACTGTAGGAATAGCTTACAAACATCTTCTTATCGAACTCTTCTGATTTTCTGCTTCTCTATCACCATAGCCATCCTTGCAGGGATGTAGAGCTTTATCTGATGATTCTCGCTGAAAGGGATATTCTCGGAGTAGTAGATGTAATTGGTATCAATCCGTTTAAAACCACCAAACTCCTCTCTGTCCGTAGAAAGCACAACCTTATATTTCCCCTTAGGTACAGCAATGCCATACCCCTCGAAAGAGACAGATGGATTGAAGTTGAAAATAAATACAAAGTCACTTTTATGAAATGCCAACACCTGATCCTGTTCGTTTGAATGAAGATGGATAGGGGCATAGGGTAGCAGGTTGTGAGTTTTAAATAGACTTATCATTGCCTTGTCAAAATCATTAAGGTAATGGAATCTGAGGAGTTTGTCGTCTACCAGATTCCACTGTCTACGTGCATATTTGTACGACCAGTCATTTCCCTCTCGTGGGAAATCAATCCACTCGGGATGACCAAACTCATTCCCCATAAAGTTAAGGTATCCGCCTGTTGCTGTGCCTAGAGTAATCAATCGAATCATCTTATGCAGAGCAATGCCACGATCAACCACTAAACTCTCCTGTTCTTTCGACATTGAGCTGTACATCTCATTGTCAACTAAGCGGAAGAGAACAGTTTTATCACCCACTAATGCCTGATCGTGAGATTCAACATATGAAATAGTCCTCTCTTCAACACGGTGTTGAGAAAGTTCATAGAAGATCTGCTCCATATTCCACTCCTCATCACTCTTATCTTTTATCATCTTTATCCAGAAGTCAGGTATGCCCATTGATAAACGCAGGTCAAAGCCCACACCACCGTCGTCTATTTTTCCTGCTATGCCGGGATATCCGCTCATCTCCTCAGCAACAGTAATTGCCGAAGGTTTTATTGTGTGAATAAGTTGATTAGCCAGAGTGAGGTAAGTAATTGCATCAATATCCTCTTCTCCTTTAAAATAGTCGCTGTACGAGGTGAAATCAACTTCCAATCCATGGTTGTAGTAGAGCATACTTGTTATCCCATCGAACCGGAATCCATCGAAATGATACTCTTCGAGCCAGTACCTACAGTTTGAAAGCAGGAAATGTAACACTTCATCCTTTCCATAATTAAAGCATTTTGAGTCCCATGCAGGGTGTTCTCCTCTTGCCCCCTCATGAAAGTATTGATGAGATGTGCCATCAAAGCGGCTTAATCCTTCCAACTCATTTTTCACTGCATGCGAATGAACAAGATCCATAATTACATTCAGCCCCATATTGTGGGCCGTATCTATCAACTCTTTTAGCTCTTCGGGTGTGCCGAACCGTGATGAAGCAGCAAAGAAGTTGGCTACATGGTAACCGAAACTGCCGTAATATGGGTGTTCCTGAATTGCCATTAGCTGAATGGTGTTGTATCCTAACTCTTTTATTCTTGGCAGTATATCCTTTGTGAACTCTAAATATGACGATACTTTCTCGTCTTGTGACGACATTCCTACATGGGCTTCGTAAATTAGCAGTGCAGACGAGTCAGGAGTAAAAACATTGTCAGTCCACTTGAATTCTTCAATACTCTCCCATACCTGTGCTGAGTACAGCTTTGTCTCATCGTCCTGAACAACGCGGTTGGCGTAGGCCGGTATTCGCTCACCCTCTCCACCTTCCCACCTGATTAATAACTTGTACAAATCGCCATTAGTTAGTAATTCATCGGTAAACTCTATTGTCCAAACTCCATGCTCCTCCCTTGAGAGTTGATATTCATCCTTGGATTTCCAGTCAGAAAAACTTCCAATAATAAAAATCTCTGTTGCATTAGGAGCCCACTCCCGGAATATCCAACCTGTTTCTGTTCTGTGCAACCCGAAGAAGAGATGTCCTGAGGAGTAGTTAACTATCGACTCAGCCTGCTCCTTTATATCCTCAAGCTTAAGGTTGTAATTCGATATTCTAGACTCTATATATGGGCGAAATGGTTTTAACCATGGGTCGAGGTCTAATAATCCTATGTTTTTCATCTGTAAAAATTTTACTTAAATTTATAAAAAAAGAGACAATAGAAGTCGGTTTGTGAATAATTATTTAACTATTTTATAATTGATAAAATAAGGAAACTAAAATTAGAATTGTAACTTTGTCATGTAAAACTGCAAAAATTTCAGGTTTAATTATGGATGTTCAAAAGATAAAACAACGATATGGGATAATAGGTAATTCTTATAATCTAAATAGAGCACTTGATGTTGCTGTTCAGGTTGCACCCACTGACCTATCTGTTCTTATCAATGGGGAGAGTGGTGTAGGTAAAGAGGTATTTCCAAAAATTATACATCAATATAGTGCGCGTAAGCATGGTCGATACATTGCCGTTAACTGCGGTGCAATCCCTGATGGAACAATAGATTCTGAGCTTTTTGGCCATGAAAAAGGGGCTTTTACCGGGGCTTTGACTGCCCGTAAAGGATATTTTGAAGAATCTGACGGAGGTACCATCTTTCTGGATGAAATAGGTGAATTGCCTCTGAATACTCAGGTCAGGTTGTTAAGGGTCCTTGAGGCAGGTGAATTTATTAAGGTAGGTTCATCAAAAGTGCTGAAGACTAATGTGAGGATAGTTGCAGCTACGAATATTGTTATGGAGAATGCGATAAAGGAGGGTAAGTTCAGGGAGGATCTCTACTATCGCCTGAGTAGTGTGCCGATAATTATACCTCCGTTGCGTGATCGTATTGATGATATTTACCTGCTGTTTCGTAAGTTTGCCACTGATTTTGCCGACAGATACCGTATGCCGCCAATTAAACTGACAAGAGAATCTAAAGAGTTGCTTATAAAATATCGCTGGCCGGGCAACATCAGACAGTTGAAAAACATTACTGAGCAGATATCAGTTATAGAGAAAAACAGAGAGATTAACTCAGAAACTCTTGCAACATATATTCCATATCATATAGGAGACAACCTTCCTGCATTGGTTAAAGGTGATAAAAAACATAGCGCAGACTTTGGGAGCGAGAGGGAGATACTTTATAAGGTGCTGTTTGATATGAAAAATGACATGACAGATCTTAAAAAGTTAGTTCTTGATATGTTACAGGATGATGGGTGCTCAAATGTAAAAGGAGAGCAGGCTCAGATTATTAAAAAGTTGTATGACAGTAGCGACGGAACAGTTGTAAATACTCCTCCGGTTGCCTCCTCCGCTGTAAGGCCTGAAGCTGCAGTTGTGTCAGCAAATGTAGCCTACCGGGATGAAAGAACCAATGACGATCCAATGATTCAGGATACTGAGGAGTTTGTAGAGGAGTCGCTGTCGTTAGTTGATAAAGAGATTGAGTTGATTAAGAAAGCTCTTGATAAACATAATGGAAAAAGAAAGTATGCTGCTAAGGATTTGGGTATCTCTGAGCGTACACTATATAGGAAGATAAAAGAGTATAATATTGAAGGATGATTATTGTGAAGTATTTAAAAAAGATAACACTGTGTGTTCTAATTGTTCTTTTGTATACCGGATGTTCGATTCGTATGACTCTGAGTGGAGCATCGATTGATGAAAATCTGAAAACCTTTTCAGTGCAGTACTTTAATAATAGGGCAGCCATTATTAATCCACTGTTAAGTCAGAAAATAACAGAACTTCTGAAAGATAGGATAATGAGTGAATCAAGATTGACACTGGTTAATGGGGTTGGTGATGTCGATTTCTCAGGGGAGATAACAAATTATTCCATACGACCTATGGCTATTAAAGAGGATGCTGTATCAGCACAAACCCGACTGACAATCGGGGTAAAGGTGCGCTATCAAAACAAACAGGATCCACAGAAAAACTGGGAATCAAGTTTTTCGGCCTATCAGGATTTTGCATCAGAAAGAAATATTACTGAAGTAGAGGCCGAGCTGACAACCTTGATTATTGAGCAGCTGACAGAAAATATTTTTAATAAGACATTTTCTGATTGGTAAGGGATGAATAAACAACTTCTATACTATTACTTAAACAATCCGAAAGAGTTAAATGAATCTACTCTCTCTGAAATACAGGAGTTGGTTTATGAGTATCCTTTTTTTCAAACGGCAAGACTTCTGCTTCTTAAAAATCTTCATATGCTCGATCATGTAAGGTTTGAGCCTGAACTTAAAAGATCGGTTCTGTATGTGCCGGACAGAACAAGACTGTTTGAATTGATTCACAATCTTTATCCGGTAGACGACACCGACTCTGAACAGGTCATCAATAGAGAGGAGAAACCGGAGAAAGATCAAGCCAAAGCCAAAGAAAAAGAGACAGAAAAAGCATCCTCAATAGATATTACTGGAAAGGTTGAGTCGGTAGGAGACTATTTTGGAATTGAGGGGGTTAGTGAAACAGTGCAGGGTGGAGCTGTTGATTTCACTTTTCAGTCTAACAAAGACTCCAACCGGGAAGAGCAGGCTATCCCGGAGGATCAGATGTTTGATTATGAAAAACCCGGAGGATTGGAATACTCACTGAATATCTATGAGCATTCGTTAGATATTGATCAGAATAGGTCATTTTCAGATTGGCTTTCTGCTGTTGGGAATCAAACGGCAGGAGGAGAGGGTGATGAAAAGACGCAAACAGCAGGGAAGAAAAACAGAACTGCCAGTATGATTGATGACTTTTTAAGTAATCGACAGGTAGGGGATAAGAAGAAGAGGCCAGTGGTTGAACCGTCGGGTACAAAGGAGGTTAAGGAACAAATCTCTTTTGACAGTGATGAATTGATGACAGAGACTTTAGCCGTTATTTATATCAAGCAGGGGCATTATGATAAGGCAATAAATATTTTTGAGAAATTGAGTTTGAAATATCCCGAAAAAAGTGGTTACTTTGCACATCAAATTAAAAAAGCAAAAAAATTAGTTAGTAATCAATAAAATTATTTAGATATGTATCAGTTTGTTTCGGTGTTGATAGTTTTGGTTAGTGTGTTGTTGATTCTCATTGTGTTGGTTCAGGAATCAAAAGGTGGGGGATTAGCGGCAAACTTCTCTTCATCAAATCAGGTTATGGGTGTACGTAAAACTACGGATTTCCTGGGTAAGATGACCTGGGGATTAGCAGGAGCTCTGCTTGTTTTAGCTTTTGTTGCTGTAATGGTGCTGCCTAAGGGTAATGCCGTCAACGGATCTCAGATTGACGAGCAGTTAAATAACCTTGCTACTCCAACTCAGCAGGCTCCGGTTTTTCCTAATTCACCTGCAGGTCAGTCAGGTTCTGATGGGGCTAATAGCCAGCCGCAGCAGTAGATTATTTTAAAATATTTAGTTTGCGTGTCAGTATGTCAGTCATATTGACACGCTTTTTTTTTGGCATACTTTATGAAAGAAGTAGAGTCATAATTATAAAATCATTAAAACGCTGTAGAAATGGCAAAAGAAATAAAATTTGACGTTGAAGCTCGTGAGCTATTGAAAAAAGGAGTTGATGAGCTGGCCAATGCCGTAAAGGTAACTTTAGGCCCAAAAGGTAGAAATGTTATTATTGACAAGAAATTCGGAGCACCTGCTATCACCAAAGATGGTGTAACGGTTGCTAAGGAGATTGAGCTGTCAGACCCCCATGCAAATATGGGTGCGCAGATGGTTAAAGAGGTTGCTTCGAAAACAGGTGATGACGCAGGTGACGGAACAACAACAGCTACTGTTTTGGCTCAGTCTATCATTACTGTAGGACTGAAAAATGTTACAGCAGGTGCCAATCCTATGGATTTAAAAAGAGGTATTGACAAAGCTGTTGTTGCTGTTGTTAAAGATATTGCTTCACAGTCGAAAGCTATTGGTAACCAAAGTGAGAAGATTGAGCAGGTGGCTTCAATCTCAGCAAATAATGACAAAGAGATTGGAAGACTTATTGCCGAGGCAATGGAGAAGGTCGGAAAAGAGGGTGTTATAACTGTTGAGGAAGCTAAAGGTATAGAGACATCTGTTGAGGTTGTTGAAGGTATGCAGTTTGATAGGGGATATATCTCTCCGTACTTCGTAACAAACACCGAAAAGATGGAGACAGAATTGGAGAATCCATACATTCTGATCTACGACAAGAAGATATCTACAATGAAAGATCTGCTTCCTGTACTTGAAGCAACAGCTCAAACAGGCAGACCTCTGTTGATTATTGCTGAAGATGTGGACGGAGAAGCATTGGCAACATTAGTTGTTAACCGCCTAAGAGGTTCATTGAAGATTGCAGCGGTAAAAGCTCCGGGATTTGGAGATCGCCGTAAAGAGATTCTTCAGGATTTGGCTGTTTTAACGAATGGAACAGTTATCTCGGAAGAGACTGGATTGAAGTTAGAGAATGCAACTCTTGATATGTTGGGAGAGGCTGAAAAAGTTTCTATCGACAAAGATAATACTACAATTGTAAATGGTGGTGGTTCAAAAGAGACAATAGAGACACGTACCAACCAGATTAAGGCTCAGATTAATAATACAACTTCTGATTACGACAAAGAGAAGTTACAGGAGCGCTTAGCGAGATTGGCCGGTGGTGTTGCAGTGCTTTACATCGGAGCCGCTTCAGAGATTGAGATGAAGGAGAAGAAAGATAGAGTTGATGATGCTTTAAGTGCAACACGTGCAGCTGTTGAAGAGGGTATTGTTTCTGGTGGTGGCGTTGCATATATTCGTGCAATTAAGTCTTTAAGCAAAATTAAAACTGAAACCGAAGACGAGGCTACAGGTGTTGATATTGTGAAGCGCGCTATCGAAGAGCCACTTCGTCAGATTGTATTCAATGCAGGCAAAGAGGGTGCGGTTGTAGTGCAGAAGATTGCTGAAGGAAAAGGTGATTTTGGATATAATGCACGTACCGATAAGTATGAGAACCTATTTGAAAGCGGAGTTATCGATCCTGCTAAAGTTACTCGTATTGCTCTTGAAAATGCAGCTTCTGTGGCAGGTATGTTCCTTACTACAGAGTGTGTGTTGGTAGATGAGAAGGAAGAAGAGCCTGCAATGCCTATGGGAGGTGCTCCCGGAATGGGTGGCGGAATGCCCGGCATGATGTAGTAATAGTTTTTATTATTTTATACATATTTAGAGGCGGTCTGAAATTTTCAGGCTGCCTTTTTAGTATGTCGGGCATGGTAATAGGCTGGCGAGGTGCAAGTCCTTGTACGTGCCGAGTTGATAGGAAACGTTAGCGATTGGCAATGGTGTTGTGGGTGACTGCAAATCAGAAAGA
>JALVBA010000213.1 GCA_027010905.1 Marinilabiliaceae bacterium | reverse complement strand
GTTTAGTATCACTAAAATAAGTGAAAATATTTACATTTCAATGGCTGTGTAAGTTTTTCTTACACAGCCAATTGATTTTTTTATTAACAATTTAGTTGCGGATATAAGGTTATTGCGGAAAGCGTGCCATTTAAACCTAATTTTTCGAAAATTGCCAAAATACTCAACGTAAGCAGAAATTCCTTAGACGAATATTTTTCATATATGGAAAAAGTAGGACTTATAGGACAATTACGCAACGAAACAAGTGGTATTCGTGGTCTGGGTAAAGTTGATAAAGTGTATTTAGATAATACAAATATTATTTTCAACTTGGTTGGAGATAAATCAAATGTAGGAAACATACGAGAAACGTTCTTTTTCAATCAAATACGTGTAAATAATGATGTAATATCATCAAAAAAAACCGATTTTGTCATTGATAATTATACGTTTGAGGTTGGTGGGAAAAATAAGCAGCAAAAACAAATTGAAAAAGACGGTAAATCATTTGTGGTAAAAGATGAGATTGAATTTGGTTACCGTAATGTAATACCACTTTGGGCTTTCGGAGTAAATTACTAAATTAGACAAAAAAATGGCAGGCGTTACGCACAATATGAAAAATTGGGCATAAAGTGGGAAGTGTGAACGAATTAACAATGATTAAGCGGTTTGGTAAATTGAAAGTTTGGTGTTTCAAAGTTAATGGGATATAGTTTTATTTGGTAAAATCCAAAATGATGAAAGGGTAAACACCTGCACAAAATCAGATGGATATTTTCCGACCCTTGCTGTATGAGTTGATAAACAAGAATCATGAGCTTGTAGTTCTATCTCATAAAAAAGACTGGAAACGCTTCGAAAGAGCATTTGCAAAGATTTATTCAAAAAAGTCAAATCCTGATAAACAGCTTCTTTTTGTACATCCAGTAGGTTATGTACCACAGCAGAAACCACACTATTCCGTTCATGATTATCTCAGAAGCCGGTTTACCTGCCCATCCAAACAGAACATTACTAAAAGGATAGATAATATTTCTGATAAAATCGCTACCACCAATATGAGCAAAGAGGTATATGAATAGTGGATTCATCCCTACCACAGCGAAAAATATCACCCAACTTTGCGACTTTTTTATGTCGATAAGCCAATACGAAAAGGCCATTGCCAGCATTGCCCATCCACCACTAACAATAACAAAAGAGCTGGTAGCAATACGTTTAATAATGGGAGTGATGGGTTGTAGTGCGTATCCAACAACAACACCTATAATACCTGCAATCAGCAGAATTCGGAGCTTCTCTCTTGATGTGCGGTCGCTTATAAGTAGTTTACCAACCAGAACACCCCAAATAGTGTGTGCGGCAGTAGGAATTGCATTAAACGAAACCCAGTGACCACCAAGGTCAGCACCACCATACTGAAGGTCAAGCCAAGTGCCAAAGTTCTCATTCTGCAAAAAAGGATGATTAAACCCCTCTACCGGAAAGGTTCGGTAGAGTATATCAACAAAAAGAAGTAACCCTATTGAGAAAATAATCTGAAACGACACCTTCTTTTCCATTATCAGAAAAGCGATAAGATAGGTAACAGACAGCTGTGTCAGAACATTCTGAAAATGAAAAACAATTTTGCCCGGTCCGATACAGTAGAGAGCCCACCCTATAAGTAAAAGCATAAATGAACGCTTTAGCACATGCTTTAACAGCTCCTGCTGTCCGGCACCCGAAGCTCTGCGTCGCGAAAATGAAAATGGCATTGCAACTCCAACGATAAACATAAAGAATGGCTGAACCAAATCCCAAAAATGCAAACCTATCCAACTTGCATGATGAAACTGCATCCCAAGAAAGTGGAGAGAGTGTCCTTCGGGAAATAGCCCGGCGAGCCCTGTTAAAAATATTGTAAACTCCCCCACAAGGAGTATCATGGTAAAACCTCTGAAAAAATCAAGAGATAATAGGCGTGCTGAAGAGTCAGGGTTTACTTTTGTTGAAGAGGTCATAATAAAAGATTTGGTTAGCAAAATGAATCTTAAAGATATATTTTTTTTTACTAAAGAAGATTTTTTGGGCTAAATATTATTTTGAGGTGCTACGAGAGATGATATTTTGAAATTAATTTTATTGGTAGTAGAAAATATTTTACACTGATTTTTTACAATCTCTATATATTAGCAACGAATCTTTTTTAAGGCGCATGAATATTATGCTTGAATAAGTTATTAACAAATATTCATATTCAGAAAAATGTATTTTTAAATAGAAAAACTAAACTCATCACCTCAAAATAATATTTAGGCATTCAAATCTCTTAATCAAATGTTTGATTAGAGTTTGTGGCAATCTGAATCATCTTCTCGTACTCTTCGGCACTCAGATCGTTAAAGTAGTAGTGTTGAGGGTTTACTTTTTTACCTTTAACATGTACTTCGTAATGTAGGTGAGGAGCAGTTGAAGTTCCACTGTTACCCACATACCCTATAATATCGCCCCGCTTAACTTTTTGTCCGTACTTCACATTAAACTTACTCATGTGGCCGTACAGTGTTTCGTAGCCGAAACCGTGGTCAATCTCTATTCTTCTGCCAAATCCTGTTTTACGGTCTGTTAATTTTTTAACCACACCATCACCGGTGGCGTAAATGGGGGTTCCCTTAGGAGCTGAAAAATCCATACCCCAATGAAATCGTCTTGTTTTATATATAGGATGAATGCGGTATCCCCATCCTGAGGCAGTTCTTTTCAGGTCTTTATTTGAAACAGGCATAATGGAAGGGGTGCAGCGCAGCATCTCGCTCTTACGTTTTGCCAGAGCAATAATCTCGTCAAACGATTTTGATTGTACGTAGAGCTGCTTCATTATTACATCCAGTTTCTTAGCAGTTTCAATAACTAAGTTTGCATTATCTAGCTCTTCCAGATATTTGTATCTGTTAATACCCCCAAATCCGGCACGGCGAATTGAGTTTGGAATGGAATCGGCAGAAAATATAACACGATAAATGTTTTCGTCACGTTGCTGAATATCATTAAGTACAATCTGTGTCTGTTCCAAATTTTTACTCATAATCTCATACTGAGTCAAAAGTTGATGGTTTTCGCGAATCAGTTTCTTCTCTCTCGGGCTGTCGAGTAGATAGGCATAGCCGAGAAAAAAGAGGAAGCCCAACACTGAACTAAAGGAGAAATATAGCAAAACACGGGAGATGTGGTAGTGTATTCCCGTTTCAATTCTATCGTAGCTAAGCGTTTCGGGATTATATCGATACTTAACTTTTGACATGTTTTAGCTGTTTTTCTTGTACAATTTTCTGTTGTTTGCGCTCAAAATTAGTTAAATAATCTAACTTTGCAACAAAAATATTTGTTTTAATAATAGAAGCTAATTTCAGGTTTAAACTACTAAATAGTTATGATGCAAGTGTCAGAGATAAGAAAAAGTTTTTTGGAGTTCTTTAAGTCAAAAGGTCATCACATAGTGTCGTCAGCACCCATGATTGTAAAGGATGATCCCACATTGATGTTTACCAATGCAGGAATGAATCAGTTTAAAGATATCTTTCTCGGGCACAAAAGCATAAAGAACAGCAGAGTTACCAACGCACAAAAGTGTTTAAGGGTATCGGGTAAGCATAACGACCTGGATGTGGTGGGACACGACACATACCACCACACTATGTTTGAGATGTTGGGTAACTGGTCTTTTGGCGACTATTTTAAGAAGGAGGCTATTGACTGGGCATGGGAGTACCTTACCGAAATATTGAAGATTGACAAGGATCGCTTGTATGCCTCAGTATTTGAAGGGAGTGAAGAGGATGATCTGAAAAAGGATACTGAGGCGTTTGATTATTGGAAGAAGTGGTTGCCCGAAAGCCATATTGTTGAAGGTAACAAAAAGGATAATTTTTGGGAGATGGGCGATGTGGGGCCGTGCGGTCCATGCTCGGAGATACATATCGACCTGCGACCTCAGGCCGAGAGAGATGCTGTTGATGGTAGTGGTCTGGTTAATGCCGACCATCCCGAGGTTATTGAGGTGTGGAATCTGGTGTTTATTCAGTACAACCGCAAAGCAACAGGTAAACTTGAGTTGTTGGGAAACCGATTTGTTGATACCGGCATGGGTTTCGAAAGGCTCTGCCGCATTGTTCAAAATAAATCATCAAACTACGAAACGGGTGTTTTTAAGCCTATCCTCGAAAAGATTTCTGAACTCTCAGGTGTTAAGTATGGTGCCAACAGTGATACTGATGCTGCAATGCAAGTAGTTGCCGACCATGTGCGTACAGTTGCATTCTCTATTTCTGATGGTCAGCTACCTTCTAATAACAAGGCTGGTTATGTAATCAGGCGTATCCTTCGTCGTGCAGTGCGTTATAGCTATACCTTTCTCAATGCCAAAGAGCCGTTTATCTATCAGTTAGTGCCAACGTTGATTCATGTTATGGCTGATGCTTACCCTGAGCTGGAAGCACAGAAGGGACTTATTGAGAAGGTAATAAAAGAGGAGGAGGCATCCTTCCTGAAAACTCTGGCAACAGGTATAAATATGCTGAATAAGATAATAGAGGAGACGAAGAATAATGAGTATAAAGTGGTGAGTGGCAAGGTTGCGTTTGAGCTCTACGATACTTATGGGTTTCCGCTTGATTTAATAGAACTAATTCTTAAGGAGGAGGATTTAGTTATCAACCGTCGTGAGTTTGAGGAGGAGATGAATGCTCAGAAAAACAGAGCAAGAAATGCCACCGCCATTGAAACTGATGACTGGATCATACTTAGGCAGGACGATGAGGAGGAGTTTATGGGTTATGACTATCTCGAGACTGAAGTGAAAATCACCAAGTACCGGAAAGTGAAATCTAAAAACAGGGAGCTGTTTCAGCTCGTATTTGACATTACACCCTTTTATGGTGAGAGTGGCGGCCAGATAGGTGATATTGGTTATATTGAAAGTGATGATGAGAGAATTGATATTGTTGATACCAAAAAGGAGAATAACCTTATAGTGCATATTGCCAATAAGCTTCCTGAAAATATTGAGGTAACTTTCAACGCTGTTGTGGACAAGGAGTATCGTCAAAATATTGCAAATAATCACACCTCCACGCACCTGCTTCATTATGCTTTGCGTAGGGTGCTGGGTGAGCATGTTGAACAGAAAGGCTCCTTTGTTCATTCCGATTACCTTAGATTTGACTTTTCGCATTTTCAGAAAGTTGCTGACGAAGAGCTGGCAGAGGTGGGAAAGATTGTAAACCGCAATATTAGAAAAAATTTCAGCCTCGAGGAGTTCCGAAGTGTACCCTATGGCAAAGCTTTAGAGCTGGGTGCTGTGGCTCTTTTTGGTGAGAAATATGGTGATGTGGTTCGTGCTGTAAAATTTGGTGACTCAATTGAACTTTGCGGCGGTACTCATGTCAAAGCAACCGGGGAGATAGGATATCTTAAAATTTTTAGCGAGTCATCTGTGGCTGCCGGTGTGCGACGTATTGAAGCTGTTTCGGGAGAGAAGGCTGATGAGATTATTCGCAGCCAGTTTATTATCTTTAAAGAGTTGCAAAATCTGTTCAAAAATCATTCTGACATTAAGAAAAATGTTGAGTCTGTTATAGAAGAGAACACAATAATGAACTCTGAAATAAGTTCGTTGCGCCAAAGTGTGATGTCAATTGAGGTAAAAAATATGGAGGATGATGCTGAGGTAGTTGGAGGTGTGAAGGTGGTTGATTCGAGAGTTAAGCCTATTATTGCTCCTGTTCTGAAAGATTTTGCCTTTAAAGTAAGAAAGGATCTGGGTAATGTAGTTGCAATCCTAGGAGCTGATGTGAAGGGTAAACCTCAGCTGTCAGTTATTATTGCCGATAATCTGGTTAAAGAGAGAGGTATTAATGCCTCCGAGATTGTCAGAGAGGCTGCTAGACATATGCAGGGTGGGGGAGGCGGTCAACCATTCTTTGCCACTGCCGGTGGGAAAAATCTTGACGGTCTGGATGAGGCAATTAAAGTTGCAAAATCAATTGTGATTAAAAAACTATCGAATAAAGCACTTTGATATAAACATAGAACCTACCACCTACCACGAAGGCACGAAGACGTAAAGTTGTTTTAGTACCGTAACATTAGTTTAGTAATCTTTGCGATTGCCTAAAACTTTGGATGGATAGAATAGATGCTGATTTTACATTATTTGTGGGATGACTGTTTTTAGAGGGGTATGAGTTTTTAGGTTAATATTTCCTGGAAAAAAGATGATACCTATTTGATCGGAAAACAGTTTTATAATATGTAATAATAACACTGAAAGCACCAATTATCAAAACAGAACCCGTTATAACAATGTATAACCACCCCGGTATTGAGTTGTGGTATGCATAACTGTTCATCCATAACTTAACCGTTACCATGGCCAAAGGAATTGATAAGCTGATTCCGATAATAACATGTTTTCCAAAGCTTCCCAGTATATCACGAAAAATATAGATATCAGGTATGCCGGCAGTTTTAAGATACGATATCTTTTTGTGCTTGTATTCAATTATAAATGAAGCGAGGCTGATAAAACCTAAAACAGAGATGAAATAGCTGAATAGGGTAAATGCTGACACCACTTTTAACATACGGTTGTCCTGTTTATACATGCCGTCCAATCTGTCTGAAAGAAAAAAGCTGTCCATGGGCTCATTGTCAGTATACTTGTCCCATAACGATTGAATAGCTGCAATAGTATGCTTGTTACTCCTATCCTCCAGTTTTATAATGATATACTTAAAATAGGATTTGTTACATAGTAACATTAGTCCCAGAGGCTCCAGCTTTTTTGTTAACGGCTCGTAATGGTAGTCATTAACTACACCAAGTATATTGATTTTCCAAGAGCCGGATGTTGCCCCGTTGGATATCTCAAAGTGGTTGTCGAGAGGTTTCTTTATGTTCAGCTTGTGTAGTGCCGCTGTGTTCAGAATTATCCCCATCGAATCTCTTAAATTACAATTCAGGAATGCACCTCTTCTTAATTTCAGCTCCATTGTCTCAAGATAATCACAATCAACATGATTTATCGGGATTGCAATATTTCTGTTTTGCTGATTACCTTTGTATGCAAATGTCATTTTGTAATACTCATCGCCCGGCAGAAACATTGAAGATGAAACGTTTCTTACTCCCCTAATCATCTTTAGTTTTTTTTTAAACCGGTCGAAATTCTGGTTTACGGCGTACCCTCTCTCCAGTATCAGTAGATTGTTTTTGTTGAAGCCAAGGTCTGAATTTTTGGTGAAATCGGTCTGCCACCATATCCCGGCAGTCAGGATTGAGAGAAAGAGTACAACAAAAATATGGCCGGTTACAATGATGCCGCGGATAGTCAGTGTGGCTCTCTTTATTCTATAATTATTGGTAAAAATAGTGTTAAGCTTAATCTCACTGAAGAATTTTGCAGGATATACTCCCGATGCAACTCCAACAATAAAGGTTATGAGAATTACCATACCAATATCTTTCAATCCATCAATTTGCGAAATGTGTATGTTGAGGTCAAAGATGCTGTTGAATAGAGGTAGTGTTAGCTCAGCCAGTACAAGCCCCAGAAGGGTTGCGGTGGTAGAGATAATAAATGCCTCGGTAATTATCTGTATTATTACGTGGTAGCGTCGCGCACCAAATGTCTCTCTTATGGTTGCTTCTTTAATTCGTTTTAATGGCTTGGCTGTTGTAATATTTATAAAATTGATACTGGTAATTATCAAAATAAATATTGCTATAAAAACAAATATAAGTATGTGTGCCGGGTTTGATGCCGGTTCAAGTTCAAAGGCTAGGTTTGAATAGAGATGTATTGCCTGCACCGGCTGAAGCGATATTTTGTAGCTGTATCTCTCGTCGGGCGAGGAGCTGCCGGCTTTAGTTTCAGTAAGCTGCCTATG
>JALVBA010000212.1 GCA_027010905.1 Marinilabiliaceae bacterium | reverse complement strand
CTTTAAGCCCGACCTGTTTCTCGATTTTGGAACAATCTATTCCGGCCCAGCCGGAATGATGCTTCGAAAACCTCATCTTGTTTTTGAAGATACTGAAAATGCCGGTCTCTACAGACTGCTCTACAAACCTTTTGTTACAAGCATCTTCACTCCTGAATGTTTTGAAAAGAGTCTGGGCAGGAAACAAGTACGGTTTCCCGGATACATGGAGCTTTGCTACCTGCATAAAAAATATTTTACACCGGACTCCTCTGTGCTTAATGAGTTAGGGCTGACTCCTGACGACCGCTTCTCGATTGTTCGCTTTGTTGATTGGAAGGCGGTTCACGACATAGGTTATGAGGGTCTTTCATGTAATTATAAAATTTCGCTAGTATCCGAATTGAAAAAGCATGGCAGAGTATTTATATCGTCGGAGATTCCTCTGCCTGAGGAGCTGGAGGAGTACAAGTTAAAGATTAAACCGGAACAGTTGCACAGTTTAATGCACTTTGCATCATTGGTACTTGGTGAAAGCGCTACAATGGCAAGTGAGGCGGTGGTGATAGGAACTTCTGCGATATTTATTGACAACGTGGGCAGAGGGTACACTACCGACCTGAATAATAAGTATGGGAATATCTACCTCTATACTCCAAAACATGAGAATGTAAAATTGATAATTGAGAAGGCAAAACAGATTTTAACCTCTGATGATGATAAGAAAAATGCTCTGAAAATAAGAGACAAAATCCAAACAGACTCTATTGATGTTACTGAATTTATAGTTGAAAAAGTACTTAGGTATGAAAAGACGAGATAAAGGTTGCAGGGTTTTATTACCGCTTGCCTACCTTATGGTCTGCTATTTTAAACTCTATCCGGCGATTAATTTTGTGAGCAATAGCTTGGTTACTTCTCTTCAATCGAGTGATAAAATCGGGTGATAGTACATCACCTGCCTTTAAAAATTTGTACTGGCTGGCCAAATTGCGGTCAACCACCAGTGGCTTACTCTTCCCATACCCTTTGGAAGTGAGGTTCTCTTCGGGAACATTATTCTCTACGAGGTAACGCATAACCGTTTCTGCTCTTTTTTGCGACAGTATCAGATTTTCTGTCTCATCACCATTGTCATCGGCATGAGCTCCAACTTCAATTTTCATTTGCGGATTGTCGAGAAGTATCTGCAGAAGCCTTTCAAGTTCAGGTTTAGCCCCCTCAGGAAGTTCAAAGCTGCCTTCATCAAAATAGATATTTTTTAGCATTATTGCCGTTTCGGTAGGCATCATATCTATCTCAAATTTAAATGTTCTATTCTCCAACTCATTTTCTGTTGAGAATTTCTCCTTATGATTAAAGTATCCTTTAGCAGCTATTAGCTGTACATACTCCGTTTTGGGTTTCAGTTTCAATTCAAAACTTCCATCTTCAGCTATAGTCTGCTTTATATTTGTTCCATCAGTCCCTATCAATCTCATATAAGCACCCTGCACTGGCTTTCCTGTTTTACTGCTTAAAACAGAACCTTCCAATGCAAACTTCAGCTTAGGCTTAATGAAAGAAAATAGATTGTCAACACCTCTTGAACTACCTCTTGTTGAAGATAAAAGCCCCTCCTCATCGACACCTTTAAATGCTATTCCAAAATCGTCGGCAAAACTGTTAATTGGAAGACCCATATTTGTAATCTCCCATATCTCACCATTTGCATCCTCTTTTTTGGTTGCTTTATAGATATCCAAACCTCCGTATCCAACATGCGAATCTGAAGAGAAATAAAGGGTTCCGTCAGCACGTACGTACGGGAACATCTCATCGCCTGAAGTATTAATGTCTTTCCCCATATTTACAGGAGCACTCCATTCGCCTCCGCTATTTTCAGACTTCCAGATATCTTTTCCTCCAATACCTCCCGGCATGTCTGAAACAAAATATATAGTAGTGCCATCAGGAGAGATTGCCGGATGAGCCATCATCACAGAATCTATACCTAAAGCAACTGCTACTGGCTCAGACCACCGCCCTCCGGCACGGCTCATCTGAAAAATCTCAGGATCTGTTGCCTCCTCCTTTTCGTAGCGGCATCGTGTGAAATACATCTCCTTGCCATCGGCTGTTAAGCTTCCTTCTCCCTCGTCAAATGAAGTGTTTATCGGTTCTTCCAAAGCTTCGGGCTCAGTCCATTTCCCCTTTGAGTCGATATGGGAGAAGTATATGTTAGCACCACCCTGGCCGGTAATCTGGTTTCTTTTGCGCTTCTTCTTCTTTGTACGCATTGATGTGAAATATACCTGGTCAAAATCCTTTCCACTGTAAACGGGGCAGAAATCGCTCTGCTTAGAGTTCAAATCCTTAACTTTTTCAACCTGATATCTCTCAACTCCCGGACTCTTCATTGCCAGCTTGCACGATTTTATTCCATTCGCTGCTCTAAGGCTACGTGGCACCTTTTCGTAATAGCTTTCATATGCTTCAAGAGCCTTCTCATACTTTCCGGCATTAATATAACTATCTGCCATGTATAGCTCTGCCTCGCGTACCTCATATTTGTACCTGACACTTTTTGAGTATGATGAAGCTGCTTTTATCGGCAGGTTTATCCTACTGTAACAATCTCCAAGAAAGTAGGATGTTTCACCCTTGGCATATTTGTTTTTCTCTTTCGAGTAGGCTTTTTTTAATAGGGGGATAGCTCTATGATACTCACCAATGTCGTACGCTTTTTTACCGGCGGAATATTTATTGCCGATAGAACAACCCTGTATAAGCAAGATAACAAACGCAACTATAACAACTAAAGGAAAGCGAAAGGTGCACATTGGTGATTAATGAATATTGACCATAAATATATTTAAGCCATAAATTTAGTTATTTTCTCGTTCAATAGGGAGAAATAATTTCAATTCTTATTTTGAATATGCTGTTTAAACGAATAAAGAGGGAAAATATTTTATGATTCTTATTGAGGATATGAATAGTGTCAAGCGGGAATTAGAGGTAAATACAGATGTGCATTTTAACGAGCAAACTATTTCGGTGTACAGCAAAAGGAATATTTTTATGCGACTTCAAATGCATCTTAACCAACTAAAATAGTTTGTATCCCCCATAGCATAGTTAAAAGGAGTGAATGAAAAAGCCCCGTTGCAAAACAACAGGGCTTCTATTTATCTCAACTTGTAAACAAATAGTTTTTTAGTAGCCTATTTTGTAAACAGCAGCTCTCGATACTTTGGCAGTGGCCACATCTCATCGTCAATAATCAACTCTAATTTATCAATATGTAAACGAACATCTTCCAGATAAGGTCGTACTTTTTCATTATAAGCAAATGCCTTTTCTGTAGCATCTTCAATAATGTTACACTGCTTACGCTCTTCAATCATGTCGTGTACTTTGGCTTTAATAGAGGATATATTACCTGAGATTTCTTTTATTAGTTCCAGTCGTGACTCTGTCAAACTTTTGAATTCAGCCTCACTAAATATATCTCTCATTCCTTTTACATTCTCAATTAATAAGGTTTGATATCTGATAGCTGTAGGTACAATATGATTAATCGCCAAATCACCTAACACACGTGCTTCAATCTGAACTTTCATGGTAAACTTCTCCAGCTCAACCTCTACTCGAGCTTCAAGCTCCTTTTCGGTCATCACACCACTTTTAACGAGTGACTTCATTGCTGCCGGCTCAAGATACTTCAGCAGCGATTCAGGTACACTTGTGATGTTCGTTAGACCTCTCTTCTCAGCCTCTACGACCCACTCGTCAGAGTATCCGTCTCCGTCAAAATGAATATTTTTTGACTCCAGATAGAGTTTTTTAATCATTTGGAATATTGCCTCATCCTTTTTAACTCCTTTCTCTATAAGTGCATCAACATCTTTCTTAAATGATTTCAACTGTACCGAAAGCGCTGCATTAAGTGCTGTAATTGCAGCAGCATTATTGGCTTGAGAGCCAACTGCGCGAAACTCAAAACGGTTTCCGGTAAATGCAAACGGAGAGGTACGGTTACGGTCGGTATTGTCAAGAAGTATTTCAGGGATACGACCAATTCCCAGCTTAATAGCTGTCTTCTCCTCCGGGCTCATCTTTTGGTCAGTAATTTTCTCAGCAAGATTCTGGAATGTTGCTGAAATCTGAGAACCTAAGAATATTGAGATAATCGCCGGTGGTGCCTCATTTGCTCCCAGACGGTGACTGTTAGTAGACGAAAGAATTGAAGCTCTCAGCAAATCCTGATTTTTATATACAGCTGCCATAACGTTAGCTATGAACGTCAGGAATTGCAAGTTTCCTTTAGGGTTTTTACCTGGCCCTAACAGGTTAACTCCTGTATTAGTTCCCATCGACCAGTTGTTGTGCTTTCCTGAGCCGTTAATCCCTGCAAATGGCTTTTCGTGGAAAAGAATCTCGAACTTGTGATGGCGAGCAACACGCTTCATAACATCCATAATTAGCTGATTATGGTCGTTTGCAAGGTTAGCCTCTTCAAAAATAGGAGCCAATTCAAACTGGTTTGGAGCAACTTCGTTATGTCTTGTCTTTACCGGAATTCCCAGTTTGTGTGCCTCAATCTCCAACTCAATCATAAATTGTGTAACACGTTCAGGAATAGATCCGAAGTAGTGGTCGTCCAACTGTTGGTCTTTCGAAGATGAGTGACCCATAAGTGTTCTTCCTGTAAGTACCAGATCAGGACGAGCCTGATAGAGCGCAGTGTCAATTAGAAAATACTCCTGCTCCCATCCAAGGTTAGTATGAACCTTGGTTACATTTTTATCAAAATATTGACATACACCAACGGCTGCTTTATCAACCGCAGCAAGAGCTTTCAGAAGTGGAGTTTTATAGTCGAGTGCTTCACCTGTGTACGAAATAAACACAGTAGGAATACAGAGTGTAGTACCTACCACAAAAGCCGGAGATGATACATCCCATGCAGTATATCCTCTAGCCTCAAATGTTTGGCGAATACCTCCTGACGGGAACGATGACGCATCGGGCTCCTGCTGAGCAAGAAGTTTTCCGGAGAAGGCTTCAATAATATTACCATCATCACCAAAGTCGATAAATCCATCATGCTTCTCTGCTGTTCCATCGGTAAGTGGTTGAAACCAGTGAGTATAATGAGTTGCACCTTTTTCTATTGCCCATGCTTTCATCCCTGAAGCTATGCTGCTTGCAACTTTTCTATCTATCGGTGCACCTTTTTCTCTTGCTGAGTTAACTGCTTTATAAGCTTCACTAGAAAGATATCTGGCCATAGTCTCTTTGCCAAATACCATCTCTCCATAATAATCCGATACCTTTAATGAAGGTAACGACACCATCTTTGGTCTTCTTTTCATCACTTCTGCTAACGCTTGAAATCTTAATGTTGCCATAACTAATTATTTTCTGTTTTTTCGATTGCAAAAATACAAAAATATTTAACAATAGGCATAAAAAATTGTATTAAAGTTGGCAAAATATGCTTTTGTGACAGCTGTACCGTGTTTTTTTAGGGTGTTTGTTGCGAAAAACCATTTTTTATAGCTGAATGTGTGAAAAATGTATTTTAAAAAATTGAGGGAAATAATAAAATTTGAGAAAATATAGGTTATACTACAAACTTCCAGAAAGGAACAAAGGATACATCGATGGATCCGATAGTTCTCGACTCTTCATAGCTACGGTTAACTACATATCCTTTCTTAGGAGAGTAGATTTTAATAAAACTTCTGAACGATTTGCTTACAGTAGCTTTTTTTATGGTTGAAAACTTAACCTCAACAGGAGTTACCCCATCTTCTCCGAGAATTATTAAATCAAACTCAGCTTTATCTTTAGACCTCCAGAAGTTAACATCTATCAACCCCTCAGCCCTTTTGCCCTTTTGCCCTTTAACAATAGATATACAAAATTTATTGTTTTTCAAAGTCTAATAGTAATATTCTCGGACTAAAACAGTAACATAATAGTGTAATTCTCGGGATAAAACGAGCTCCTACTAGTATTTTTCTCGGAATATCGAAAATAATGAGTAAAAATAGAAGCTTTAAACACCTCTCTTTTTACAGTGTAATTCTACATTTCTGCAAAGTATTTATAAAAATAGGGTAGAGTCTCTATTCCGTTATAGAACTGCTCAAGAGGAAAATTTTCGTTTGGAGAGTGGATAGCATCCGACTCAAGGCCAAAGCCCATCAGAACAGATTTTATTCCCAGTATCTCTTCAAAACTTGAGATAATAGGTATTGAACCTCCACTACGCATAGGAACAGGCCTCTTTCCATAAACAGCTTCGCAAGCCTTTTCAGCTGCTTTGTAGGCATTCAGGCCGATAGGACAAACATATCCCTGGCCACTATGAAGTGACTCTACTTTAACCGTAACTGATTTGAGAGCTATCGACTTAAAATGACCTTTAAACAGTTGGGCAATTTTGTGATGATCCTGATTAGGCACTAAACGACACGAGACTTTAGCATAAACTTTTGACGGAAGAACTGTCTTTGCTCCTTCGCCGGTATAACCACCCCAGATACCACACACATCAAATGATGATCGTATTCCTGTTCTCTCATTTGTGGAGAATCCCTTCTCTCCGGCTAACGCTTTTACATTAATAGCTCTTTTGTACTCCTCCTCATCATAAGGAGCCTGAGCCATTAATGCACGCTCCTCGCCGGATACCTCCAGCACATCGTCATAGAATCCGGGAATGGTTATTCTGCCATCATCATCAACCATCTGACTAATCATTTTTGAAAGCACATTTATAGGGTTGGCAACAGCACCACCAAACAGACCGGAGTGAAGATCGTGGTCGGGACCGGTTACCTCAACCTGCCAGTAGGCCAAACCACGCAGACCGGTGGTGATAGTTGGCACATCAGGGGCAATCATTCCTGTATCGGAAACAAGAATTACATCTGCATCCAGCAGCTCTTTATGCTCTTCACAAAACTTCGGCAGGCTGGGCGAGCCAATCTCCTCTTCACCCTCAATCAAAAAATTAACATTCACGTCAAGCTGACCTGTCTTTACCATATACTCAAAAGCTTTGGCATGCATAAACCCCTGCCCCTTATCATCGTCAGCACCTCTGGCCCAGATTTTACCATCTTTTACAACCGGCTCAAAAGGCTCACTGTTCCACAGCTCAATGGGGTCAACAGGCATCACATCCATGTGGGCGTATACCAAAACAGTCTTTTTTGATTTGTCAATAATTTTTTCGGCATAAGTAACAGGATTACCATCCGTCTCAAATATCTCTGCCCAGTTCTCATTTCGCGCTATTCGTGAAACCTACATTTCACTAACGGCAAACAGCTTGGTAACAACATTCTGCCTAACACCCTTTTGAAGCATTCCTTTAAGTGCAGCAACATCCCCGGGTGATAGTTTGGAACTTGTCACAACCTTTCCGGCTTTCCTTCTTGTTTCCTGAAGAACCTTGTGCATTCGTTTATAACTCTCTTCACGTGTCACCCACTGTAAGTTACTTATGTGGTTGCTTGTTTTATTCCAATCGAGATGAATCACGACACTCTGCATCTCGTTATCTTTGGGGATAAACATTTCGGCAGCTAACTTATGCACAAGAAAGGATTTCTTTTTGCCATTTACTCTAAGACTAACATTGTAAAAAACCTTATAACTCCCGGCCTAATAATTCGGCCGTTAACACTATCATAACAAAAACTTTTAACCCGTCCATAATTGCTAACCTGATAGTACTTGTCAGTATAGGGAATTTCTCTCCACTCCTCACCCTCTAACTTTCGTAATTTCTGATCTTTATCATCTTGAATTTTCATCTATTAAGGCACTGTTTGGTGTTGAGATTCAAGTAACTTAAAATATTGAACCAAAAAAGTCATGATTTGGGCTTAGCAAGAATAGAAAAATGTTAATGCAATACAACAATTGATAGTAGCGTACTCCTATTAAAAAAA
>JALVBA010000211.1 GCA_027010905.1 Marinilabiliaceae bacterium | reverse complement strand
CACTCTTTAGATAATTTTGAGTCATAAAAATAAAACCATCTTGATATTTAGCAAAGATAGGAAACATCTATATCTATTCAAACTTCTATTCAGCAATCTATACTATCCATACAGAGTCTGCCCAACACCTACATCAGTCCCAGCTCCAGCATAGCCTCCTCCGAGAGCATATCGCGAGTCCATGGCGGGTCGAAGGTGAGGTTTACCTCAACATCCTCCACCCCACTGATAGCAGCAACACTGTCGTGCACCTCCTGCACAAGCGAATCTGCCACCGGACAGTTAGGTGCTGTTAAGGTCATCACCAGTCTCACCTTGTGTCGCTCCTCATCCACATTTATCTCATATATCAACCCCAAATCATACACATTAACAGGTATCTCAGGGTCATATACAGTTTTAATTGCTTCTATTATTTTTGTTTCGAGTTGTAATAGATCTTCTGCCATTTTAATCTTCGTTTTTTCGTTTGTCAAACTTTTTGCAGAGCAAAAATTCGCATCAAACCACATTTGATAATTTTACCTCTACTCTACTATTTCAACAATTAACCCTTCATCTTTGTTTTGAAAGCCAAGGCATAGAGGTGCATCTGTTTAATCATTGATACCAACCCGTTTGAACGAGTGGGCGACAAGTGCTCTTTAAGTCCAACCTTATCAATAAAAAACAGTTCCGTATTAAGTATCTCATCAGGCGTATGGCCTGACAGAGCACGGATAAGAAGTGCAACAATTCCCTTTGTAATAATAGCATCGCTATCGCCGGTGTAGAAAATCTTACCATCATTAACTTCAGCATTGAGCCACACTTTCGACTGACACCCCTCTATCAGATTCTGCTCAACACGATGCTTCTCATCAAAACCCTCAAGGTCATTGCCCAATTCAATCAGGTAGGTGTATTTGTCCATCCACTCATCAAAAACTGAGAACTCTTCAATTATCTCTTCCTCTATTTCGTCTATTGTCATTGCATTAGAATTTAATTTTGCAAAGATATTATTTTAGATTGAAATAGTTGCTAATCGAAATCTGACAGTGAAGGCTTCACTTGCAGTGAGGCCTTCACTACTCAAAATCAGTAGGAGGAAGAGAACATCTTCAGGTGATTGCGGTATGCTGTGTATGCATTGGCACGTGAAATGAAACCAAGGTATTTGCCTTTATCAATGACTGCAATATTAAATCGACCCGATACCCGGAACATATCAACCAAATCTTCCATTGAGTCGTCGGGACTAATAAAAAACTTTGGCATATACATAAGATCCTTCACATAAACACTATCATACAGCTCGGGTTTGAAAATGATTTTTCTGATGTCATCCATCTTCACCATACCCTGCAATATTCCATCTTCATCAACAACAGGGAAGAGGTTACGGTGAGCACCTGATATTGTCTCAACCAAATCACCAAGGGTTGAGTCAGGAGATATTTCTGCAAAATTCTTCTCAATAAGTTTATTGATATTCATCAATGTCAGAATATTCTGATCAGCATTGTGAGTAATTAACTCCTTTCGTTTAGCTAGCTGGTGGGTGTAAACAGAGTGTTTTACAAAAGTCTTTGCCGTAGCAAATGAAACTGTGGCAGTTACCATCAGTGGCAGAAAGAGCGCATATCCACCGGAGATGTCAGCGATAAGAAACAGTCCCGTAAGAGGTGCATGCAACACTCCGGCAATCAGACCGGCCATACCTACAAGGGCAAAATTCTCTATCTGCAACTGGTGAAAGCCCAGCCTGTTTATCACCAAGGCAAAAAGCAATCCGGTATTAACACCCATAAACAGAGTAGGCGCAAAGATACCACCGACACCTCCTGCTCCAAAAGTAAGCGAAGCCGCCACAACCTTCAGTGCAATAACAACCATAATCATACCGATAAGAGCAGTGTAGCTTGTATTCCAATCTTCAAACAGAGTACCTTCAAACAGAGAGAATGAGTTTCCGGCAAGCGCATCATTAATTATTGAGTAACCCTCACCGTAAAGCGATGGGAAAAAATACAAAATAGCACCCAGTATACTTCCTCCAACAAGCACTTTCGTATACCATTTATTCATCTTCTCAAACCACTTCTCAATAAATATATATACGTTCGTAAAATATACAGCAACTAAACCGGTTGCAATACCAAGGAGTATATAGAAGGGAATATCAACCAACTCAAATGTTGTTTCAAAACGAAAATGATAAAGGTAATCCTGACCCAGAAACAGGTATGAGGTTACAACGGCAGAGGCTGACGCAAGCAATAGGGGGACTAATGACAGAAGTGACAAATCGAGCATAATCACCTCTAAGGCAAACACAATTCCGGCAATAGGTGCCTTGAAAATAGCAGCCATTGCAGCAGCAGACGCACTACCTAACAGTAGCGTAATCTGACGGTAGTTAAGGTGAAAAAGACTGCCAATATTACTACCAATTGCAGCTCCTGTTGAAACAGTAGGCCCCTCCAGTCCTACACTTCCCCCAAATCCAACAGTTAGCGCACTGGTGATTACTGAAGAGATCATATTGTGCGAATTCATCTTACCGCTTGCCTTGGAGATAGCATACAAAACATTCGGAACACCATGACGGACAGGACGCTTTATTATATACTTAATGAACATAACTGCTATAAAGATACCAACAATGGGTGCTACAAAATAGAATATTTCATACTCCGAACTCATAGCCCCTTTCACAATACTGCTAATGAAGTGAACGAGATTTTTAATTATCACAGCAGCAAACCCTGAGGCAATACCTATTAACACACTTAGTATCATCATAAACTGACGATTACTAACATGTCTTAGTCGCCAAATCAAAAACTTCCTAAATACTTTCTGACGATTCATTCTTTCCAAATATATAAGGCTATTTTACTCTACATCTTCTACAAAGGTAATACAAACATTCGGTATTATTATTAGCTTTGTTGCTAATACTTATTATTGTAGCTAAATTGCAAATTACATAACTAAAAAGAAGTATACATTGAGACTATTAGTTAAAACATTTCACGGAGTAGAAGATGTCCTGGCTGAAGAGTTACTGCAACTTGGAGCAAAAAATGTTGTGCCGCAAAAAAGAGCCGTTGCTTTTGAAGGAGATAAGGAGCTGTTGTACCGGGCTAACCTGCACCTCCGAACCGGTCTAAGGATATTGCAGCCCATACTCTCATTCAGGGCAAAGGACGACAAAGAGCTTTATGCTAAAATCTCACAACACGACTGGTCTAAGCACTTTACTATTTCCAACACTTTTGCTATCGACAGCGTTGTATTTGGTGAAATTTTTAAACATTCCAAATATGTTGCCCTGAAAGCTAAAGATGCTATTGTCGACCAGTTCAGAAAGAGAACAGGCAAACGACCATCTATTGATGTTGAGAGTCCTGACATCAGCATTAACATTCATGTTAGTGCTGACAAATTTACCATCTCACTCGACAGCTCCGGAGAGTCGTTACACAGACGTGGGTATCGTGACGGAAGACACAAGGCTCCGCTCAATGAAGTACTGGCAGCAGCGATGCTGAAAATCGCAAAATGGAAACCTGAGATTCCTCTGTTTGACCCAATGTGTGGTTCGGGAACAATATTAATGGAGGCGGCAATGTTTGCTAAAAATATTCCTCCTGCATGGCATCGAAAGAGATTCTCTTTTATGAGCTGGCCTGATTTTGACAAAGAGTTATGGGACAGAATAAGAGACGAAGCGGAAAAAAATTTCACCTCTCCACGGGTTACTATTATCGGTGCCGATGCCGCCATGCTCTCAGTTGATATTACCAAGCAGGCAAGCCTTGAGTACCGACTCAACAGAGAGATAAAAGTATCTAAAGCTCTGATTGAGAATCAGGAGCCACCTGCTAAAATTGGAATGATAATTACTAATCCTCCCTACGGGGAGAGATTACAAAAAGATAACATAATCGATTTTTATAAGTTGATTGGCACAGTGCTTAAGCACCGCTTTACCGGCTGGGATGTGTGGGTTATTAGTGCCAATCTAAAAGCACTTAAACATATTGAGCTAAAGCCATCTGAAAAACACACCCTTTACAACGGACCGCTGGAGACCCGATTTGTGAAATTCAAACTCTACGAAGGGTCAATGAAGATAAGGACACCAAGAAGAAGCAGGGAGATGTAGGATGTGGGGATGTAGGATGTAGGGGTGTGTAATATGGGATGCTGAGCAATAGAGAAGTCCCACCTATGCGGGAATGGGGATAAAAACTTACAATTTAAAATGGATGAATCGGATTACAAAGTTGTTCAGGATTAAGTATCCTGTAGTACAAGGAGGCATGGTTTGGTGCAGCGGATGGCGTTTGGCTTCTGCTGTAAGTAACAACGGTGGTTTAGGATTGCTGGGTGCAGGCTCGATGCATCCTGATGTTTTGAAGGAGCACATCAACAAGATGAAGATAGCCACAACTAAACCATGGGGGGTTAATGTTCCGCTGCTCTATCCTGAAATTGACAAGTTGATGGATACTATTATCGATGAGGGTGTGAAGACTGTTTTCACCTCAGCCGGAAACCCTGCTAAGTGGACAGACACTCTGAAGAAGCACAACATTACTGTTATTCATGTTATTGCCAATGGTAAATTTGCAAGAAAGAGTGAAGATGCCGGAGTTGATGCCATAGTGGCCGAAGGGTTTGAAGCTGGTGGACACAATGG
This sequence comes from Marinilabiliaceae bacterium, assembly GCA_027010905.1. Lineage (GTDB taxonomy): Bacteria > Bacteroidota > Bacteroidia > Bacteroidales > Marinilabiliaceae > JAADEM01. Next base: position 3,250 of record JALVBA010000211.1, on the reverse strand, counting down.
CCGCGAAGAAACCACAACAATGACGCTAATTCCCCATATCCGTTCCATTACTAACCTGCCGCTAATCGTAGCCGGAGGTATAGGCTCAGGTAGTGCTATGCTGGCAGCAATGGCACTGGGTGCTGACGGGGTTCAGATTGGCTCCCTGTTTGCTGCATCGGCAGAATCATCGGCTCACGAGAATTTCAAAAAACGTGTTGTAAAGACGGAAGAGGGTGAGACATTGCTCTCTCTGAAAAAGCTTTCTCCCGTACGATTAATAAAAAACAGCCTCTTCGACAGACTGCACAAAGCGGAGACTAGTGGAGTATCCGCTATTAAATTACAAAAAATATTAGGCAGAGGACGTGCAAAAAAAGGTATCTTTGAGGGTGACTTGGAAGAGGGTGAACTTGAGATTGGGCAGGTATCTTCGACGATAAACAGTATCAGACCGGTTTCTGAAATTATGGAGATTCTGATTACCGATTACAGAAAAGTCAAACAAGAGATTGAAACAAATTCAGCATTTAACTTTTAAGTTGATAAAGTTTTGAATTGGGGGAAAAGAGAGAAATCACTATTTTAGTCATCTAGTAATTGTATCAATGGACGATTTTTATACAAAAGATGAGCAGAAAAAGGTAAAGCTGCAACTGGATAAGTTAATTCAAACCTGTGTGAAATGCCAAACAGATGAGAACAAAAACCTCATCACTAAAGCCTTTAAACTGGCTGACAGAGCGCACAAAGGGATAAGACGAAAGTCCGGTGAGCCCTATATTTTTCATCCTATTGCGGTAGCTCGTATAGCTGCCGAAGAGATTGGGCTGGGAACAAAAGGAATTGCTGCGGCTCTTCTGCACGATGTTGTTGAAGATACCGATTATACCGTTGAAGACATCGAGAAGATGTTCAATCCTAAAATAGCATCTATTGTAGACGGCCTTACAAAGCTGGAGGGGTTCTTTGACCAGACCGAGTCACAGCAAGCTGAAAATTTCAGAAAACTTCTACTGTCGATGGTTGAGGATGTGAGGGTGATTCTGATAAAACTGGCTGATCGCCTGCACAACATGCGTACACTGGACAGTATGCCTGAAAATAAGCGGCTAAAAATATCCGGAGAGACACTCTATATCTATGCTCCGTTAGCTCACCGGCTTGGATTGTATGCTATAAAAACCGAGTTGGAAGACCTTAGTCTTAAGTATGAACATCCGAAAATTTACGAAGATATAAATAACAAAGTGGTTGCCAGCTCCCTGAAACAGCTTAGTCTGATAAATAAGTTTTCAGCTCCCATTAAAGACCGCCTGGCATTTGAGGGGTATGAGTTTGAAATTAAAGGACGACCTAAGTCTATCTACTCCATCTGGAGTAAGATGCAGAAAAAGAATCTGCCTTTTGAGGAGATTTACGATGTACAGGCTATCAGAGTAGTCTTCAAGCCCCATCTCAACACATCGGAGAAAGCACAATGCTGGTCAATTTATGCAATGATTACCGACCTCTACAAACCTAAGCCCGACAGGCTGCGCGACTGGATATCTGTACCCAAAGCAAATGGGTATGAAGCCCTGCATGCCACATTTATGAGTTCAAGCGGAGTTTGGGTGGAGGTCCAGGTAAGAAGTCGCAGGATGGACGAGATTGCAGAGAAGGGTTTTGCGGCTCATTGGAAATATAAAGAGAATAGCGAAAAGGAGTCAGAGCTGGACAACTGGCTTAAACGTATCCGCGAACTGCTGGAAAATCCCGACGATGACTCTTTGGAGTTTCTTGATGATTTCAAGTTGAACCTTTTCGCTTCGGAGATATTGACTTTTACCCCGAAAGGAGAGAGGGTTGTATTGCCTAACGGTGCAACAGCTTTGGATTTTGCTTTCGAGATACACTCTGATTTGGGCTATCGGTGTATAGGAGCAAAAGTAAACTACAAGCTTGTGCCATTAAGTCATAAACTTAAAGCCGGAGATCAGGTTGAAATTCTGACCTCTAAAAAACAGAAACCGAAATGGGAATGGTTTGACTTTGTAACCACTGCAAAAGCAAAAACAAGAATAAAAGAGGCATTTAAAAAGGAGCGAAAAAAACTCGTTCGCAAAGGTGAGAAAGCTCTTGAGAACTATCTTACTAAAAAGAAACTCACGATTAATTCCAAAATACTCAAAAAGTTACAAAATCATTACAATGCTAAAAATAAGGATGAGCTCTATTTTAAGATTGGGAAAGGGATTATTGAGCTGAGTGATGCATCGAAAATACTAAGCGACAAACCCTATAATAAATGGGTAAAATATTGGAGATTATCGTTCGGGAAAGGTAAAAACATAAAAGAGGATGATGACGAGCAGCCCGAGGTGGATAAAAAAAAGCCACTTTTGTTAACTGATGACAAAGAGCAGCATAAGTATACAATATCAACCTGCTGTCACCCCATTCCCGGAGATGATGTTATTGCCTATCAGGACGGGAACGAGAAGCTTGTTTTGCACAACCGGAATTGTAAGGTGGCGATAAAACTGATGTCGAGCCATGGCGACAGAATTGTTTCCGCACACTGGGAGTCTCAGAAACTTCTGTCGTACATTGCACGCATTAACATAACCGGAATCGACAGCCTGGGTATTGTGAGTAAATTGACTAAAGTTATTTCTGACGATGGCAATGTGAATATGAGGTCTATACATATTGAGAGCCATGACGGAATATTTGAGGGCTCAATCTATCTCTACATCCACCACACCAAAGACCTGAATAATTTAATTCTTCGATTGATGAAGATTAAAGGAATCCACACCGTTAGTCGGCAGGAACGAATGAATGAGTAAAGTCAGAATTAGGAGGTTTATTTCATAGCTCTTTTATAGCGAAAGGTACGCAAACAATTTATTCTCTGTCCCAAACAGCAACTATTAAAACGGTTAATATTATTTTGAGGTGCTACGAGAGATGATATCTTGATATTAATTTTATTGATAATAGAAAATATTTTACGCTGATTTTTTACAATCTCGATATTACCAACAAATCTTCTAGCGGCCTCTTTCTATTCGCGTTTGGAGTGTGATTGAAGATTTAGGGAGATTGGATAGCTCCGAAGGTATGAGGAGATCATCCAACCGAACTTAATCTTCAAGCATACGGAAAGCGTGAATAGAAATAAGCCTTGATTTTTTTGTTTCGTTTTTGTATCAAGACAAAAATGAAAGGCGCATAAAAGTGCTGCCTGAATAAGTTATTAACAAATATTCACATTTAGAAAATC
>JALVBA010000210.1 GCA_027010905.1 Marinilabiliaceae bacterium | reverse complement strand
GATACAGTTTATCCAAAATTAAATTCATAACGTGGTCACAAATGGCCATTTTTTTATTTTAAAATTCGCTTGCGGATTTAAGGATAACTATTAAATGTTAGAATAGTTATTGCACAAAGTCACACTAATAAATTACAAAAAACACAAATATAAGATGTCTGTTAAAAATGGTATCAACTCAAAAAAAATTAACTTATCTTAACTTTTCTCCTAATTCCTCAACTTTTTTCAGCCATTGTTTTCTCTGCTCTTCAGTTGAGTTTCTGATGGGTGCGAGGGTTGTGATTTTTACCGGTGAGATACCACAAAGTCCGAGTATCGATCTCTTAATTGAGTTGTGCCCCGGCTTTCTATAGCCCAGACTGTAGTACCATGCCGGAGTGTCCATGGTTACAATAACTCTGGCCGACTTACCTGTAAGGAGTTTTTCAGGCAGTGGAGCTTTGGAACGGTATTGGAACGCAAAGCCTGAAGTGAAAACCCTGTCGAAGAATCCTTTCAGCAGGGCAGGATAGGTGCCCCACCAGTTGGGATAGACAAATACCAGATGATCAGCTTTGGATATCTCCTCCTGGACATTCAAAATATCAGGTTCAAGTTCGGCACTCTGACTGTTAGCGGTTTTCAGTATGGGGTCAAACTCCATGTCGATAAGGTTAATCAGTTTTACTTCTGCTCTGCTGCTCCGGACGCCTGCATGGTAGCTTTCAGCAAGGGCATGGCAGAAGCTCTCTCTGTTTGGGTGTGCGTTGATGATGAGTACCGTTTTCATAAGTTTACAATTTTTTAAAAGGCGATTCTTATTTTGTTGTCAAAAGCCTCCATGATGGAGTATATCCTTTCTCCCAGTATCTCTTTCTGTATCTCTTTCGATTTTATTTCACACACTCTGCCTTTTGCTGCGTTGAAGTCATAATCTCTCGTTTTTATCTGATGAATCCCCAGCATTAATCCTACTATAAAAACAAGGAGTGTGTATCTTTTCAGGTTAACTTTAATTATTTTCCGTGAAAAGAGTAAAAGGATATTTACGAAGAGAACACCAATAACAATAAGAAAGATATCATAATTATTCCACCACCAAATGTCACCTGTACCACCTGTATATGTTTTTATCGGCCACAAGAAGTTAACTCCTTCCCAGCCACCACTTGGTGTAGGTATATCTTCAATTGTATGAATAATAAATCCGGCAATAAATGCTATCAGAATCTCTTTGTGTCTTAGCAGACTTCTACCGTATCCCTTGAAGGAGAGAGCTCCTAACTTCTCTCTAAACAGGTAGATTGTTAATCCAATAAATGCTGCAACAACAAAACTTCCTACTGCTGAGTGAAGAAAGCCATGGTGTGAGTACCACAGCTGCATAGAGAAAATCTCCCGTCCGGTATGACTCAGGTTAAACATACGGCCAAAAGTAGCATCAAATCCCGACCACATACTTATAACATCAAAATCAGGAAACAACCCACCAAAGCCGCCAAAGGCTATTGTTGCCACTCTGTTTCTTCTGCTTTTAGATGAGAGGCCTGCAACCACAGTACCTGCTGCTGCACCTGAAAGTATGTGTGTAAGGATATCCATAAATCACTTTGAAGATTGTGTAATTTCTGTTGTTTTGAATTTTTTTTGAGATATCAGAAATATCTTTAGATTATTCCGCGTTTCTTCATCTCCCAGAATGACCGCACAGTAGCATTTATATCAGCTGCTGCATCGTGTGCCTCTTCAAACTCCTCCCCGAAAAGAGTGTAGTGCAGCTCCGACAGTTTAGGCCATTTATAACCGTAGAGCCCCGGTATCCTGCAAAAATCAGTAGAGGCCTGCATTGTGCATAGTTTGGATTTTTCAAACAGCTGTGTTGAAATATTTTTACGGATAAACTCAGCACCTACAATCTTTTCATCAAAACTAATATTATGTGCCACTAGAAATTTGGTTTCATTGATTAAATCATTGAACTCCTTTAGTACGGAGCTCAATTCGCTTCCTTCAGAAATAGCCCTTTCGGTACTTATCCGGTGAACCTTTGAAGCCGCATTTGGAATTGTGAAACCTTCAGGTTTAATAATGTAACTGCATCTGTCTATAACTGCTCCTGCTGCATCGGTGTATACCCATGCTATCTGAATCATTCGCGGCCAGTTTTTTGTGTCGGTTACAGGAGCCTTCCAATTTCGCGGTAGTCCGGTTGTTTCGGTGTCAAAAAACAGGTACATAGTTGTAGTT
>JALVBA010000209.1 GCA_027010905.1 Marinilabiliaceae bacterium | reverse complement strand
AAATAAATCTGTTAAAACTAAACAATAATATTTAAAGTTATAACTTTTTTGATTTATTCCCACAATTTATTATATAATTGCACCGTTAGAAATATATTTAAAGTTCAGCAACAAAATTTTATGAACTGATAAATTAAATATAAACTTATGAAACGGTTTCTATATATTGCTGTAATATTATTGCTTTTTACTACATGCAACAACAGAGAGGAGATAATTCCTAATGTCTCTTTTTTTGTTTCGGTAAATTTAGACGACCCGCTGTATAGTACCAAAAATACCTTTATTATTGTTAGAGATGTAACAGGTAATAGAGCCGGTATCAATGGCATTGTTGTGTACAGGCTAACAAATGATACTTACTATGCTTTCGACCTGATGTGTACCAACGAAAAACGTCCCAGTTGTATGGTTAGCATCAAAGATGACATAACCTGTAAATGTCCCTGTTGTGAATCGGAGTTTCTGATAGCAACACCTTATGGCGATATTCTTTCAGGTGATGCACCATGGCCATTAAAAGCTTATCAAACAAGTGTTACGGGTGGAGGAACAATACTTAACATCTGGAACTAACTGTTTACGACTTAAGTGCCTCGGCTCCACTAACAATCTCAAGAATCTCGGTAGTAATAGCTCCCTGTCGTGCTTTGTTATATTCAAGTTCTAAATCATTGAGCAGCTCGGTAGCATTATCTGTGGCCTTGTGCATTGAGGTCATACGGGCACCATGCTCTGAAGCCTGTGAATCAAGCAGCATTTTATAGAAGAGTGTTTTTATCGACTCCGGAATAATTGATTTTATTATTGTGTTTATGTCGGGTTCAAAAATGTAGTCGTGGTTATGCACAACATCTTTGTTTACTGGCATCTCTAATGGAAGAAGCTGTTCTGCACGAATCTCCTGAACAGCTGCATTGATAAACTCATTGTAAACTATTACCACCCTATCATATTTTTTATCAATAAAATCAGTGATAAATGAGTCTGCAATAGTTGATGCGGAAGCAAAAGAGGGATCATTGTAAAAATCATTATACTCCATGACTACCTTATGACCATGCTGATTGAGCATTTTTTGAGCAAGTTTTCCTATTGCAATAATTGCAATCGAATTACTTCTGTGCTGAGTTGAAAACTTATCCTTAATCAACTCCTCAGTTTTTTTAACAACATTCGAATTAAAAGCTCCACACAACCCCCTGTTAGATGCAATAGCAACAATTAACACATTATTGGGGTCACGGTGTCCTGTAAGTTCTGTTTTTACATTCTCTGCACTCGAATTTACCAAATCATAAATAATACCGGATAGCTTTTCAACATAGGGATTGATGTGGGCAACATCGTCGTGCGCTTTCTTCAGCTTTGCCGCCGAAACCATCTTCATTGCACTTGTTACCTGACGGGTTGTTTTTACCGAATTTATCCTAACCCTTATGTCTTTTAAATTAGCCATTAAAATCTATCAAGTTTATAAATTATTCACCTGCAATAGTAGGTGAACTGAATCTTTGTTAGAGGGGCGAAATGTCTATTTCTCCCCAAATTTATCAACTACATCCTTAGCCACCTCTTTTAAGTCTTTGTACAAATCATCGTCAACAATTCCTTTTCTTATCTTGTCAAAAACCTCAGGTTTACGAAGCTCTAACATCTCTATGTAGTCATTCTCAAACTGCTTAACCGATTCGATGGGGACGTTGCTCAGAAGCCCCTCAGTACCACAATAGATTAATGCAACCTGATGTTCTACTTTTATAGGTTGATACTGTGGCTGCTTTAACAGCTCAACATTTTTTCGACCCTTATCCAACACCGCCATTGTTGCAGGATCAAGGTCGGAGCCAAACTTAGAAAATGCTTCCAACTCTCTGAATTGTGCCTGATCGAGTTTTAATGTTCCCGAAACTTTCTTCATCGGCTTTATCTGGGCATTACCCCCAACCCTTGACACTGAGATACCAACATTAATGGCAGGCCTTACACCTGAATTAAACAGGTCTCCCTCAAGAAAAATCTGACCATCAGTAATTGAAATTACATTTGTAGGAATATACGCACTCACATCACCCGCTTGAGTCTCAATTATCGGAAGTGCGGTTAATGACCCTCCACCTTTTACCAAGTGCTTAATCGATTCCGGCAGGTCGTTCATCTTCTCGGCAATCTCATCCGACTCAATAATTTTTGCCGATCGTTCAAGCAGGCGTGAGTGCAGATAGAATACATCGCCAGGAAACGCCTCTCTTCCCGGAGGCCGGCGAAGCAGTAGTGAAACTTCCCTGTATGAGACCGATTGTTTTGAGAGATCGTCATAAATAATTAATGCAGAGCGACCTGTATCCCTAAAAAATTCACCAATGGATGTACCCCCAAACGGAGCATAAAACTGCATTGCTGCCGGGTCGGATGCAGTGGACGATACCACAACAGTATATGCCATAGCGCCATGCTTTTCAAGTACATTAACTATTTTTGCAACAGTACTACCTTTCTGCCCAATTGCAACATAGATACAATATACAGGTTCTCCATTGTCGTAATATACCTTTTGATTAAGTATAGTATCGATGGCAATAGCTGTCTTTCCTGTCTGACGGTCTCCAATAATCAGTTCTCTCTGGCCACGCCCGATTGGTATCATGGCATCAATCGCCTTAATTCCTGTTTGAATCGGTTCTTTAACCGGTTGTCGGAAAATTACCTCCGGTGCTTTTCTCTCCATTGGCATCTCATACAGTTCGCCGCTTATCGCTCCTTTTCCGTCAATTGGCTCTCCTATGGCATTAACAACTCTGCCTAACAGCCCCTCACCTACTTTAATCGAAGCTATTCTGCCGGTTCGTTTCACCAGATCGCCCTCCCTAATATTTCTTGAGGCTCCAAACAGAACAACACCAACATTATCCTGCTCCAGATTCATCACCACACCATAGCAACTGTTGAAGTCAACCAGCTCGTTAACTTTAACTTTTGTAAGGCCATACACTCTTGCGATGCCGTCACCCACCTGCAACACTGTGCCCACCTCCTCAAGTTCAGTACCTGTTTTAAAGCCTTCAATCTTCTTCTTCAATAATTCAGAAACCTCTGCCGGTTTTATATTATCCATCGATTACCGTATTATATTAATATCTTCTATATCTAATCTTTATCCTTTAACTAAATGGTTGCGTACTTTTCTTAACTTTCCCATTATGCTTGCATCTACCATTTTATCATCTACTTTGAGAATGAAGCCACCCAGCAAATCAGGCTTTATCACAACAGAGAGCTCAACAACACAATTCAACTCCTTTGCTATAATCCCCTTTATCTCATTCTGAAAATCACTATCAACCCCAATGGCAGTATAAAATGTTACCGTTTTAATATTTTTTTTCTCTTTATAAAAAGACATAAAGTTTCGAAAAATATAGTCCAATATCTCCTCCCGGTTATTCTCTACAATCAGATTTAGAGTTCCTAAGGTTATCGGATTAATAGTATCACCATACACCAATTTAAAAAAACTCTTTTTCTTTTTCGGTTTAATTATTGGGCTGTGCACAATCTCACACAAATCAGCCTCACTGGCACAGTTGTCTGAAAGTAGCTGGATATCCCTATACACTTTCTCCAGTATCCCCTTCTCTTCACTAAGCTTAAAGAGGGCTTTTGCATATCTTACTGATACGAGGCTCTGATTCATCTGAATTAGTTATTAATTAAAGCTCATCTCTTCAAGATACTTATTAATAAGCTCTTTTTGTTTAACTGTTGTTTTCAACTCCTGCTCAAGGAGCTTACCTGCAATATCTACGGATAGAATTGCAACCTGCTCTTTCATCTGCTTCAGCACATCGTCCTTCTCTTTCTTAAGCATCTGGCGGGTACTTTCAATAATCTTATCAGCCTCTTTTTGCGCTGATTTTTTTGCATCATCAATAATGGTTGACTTCAAGTCCCGGGCTTCTGCTATCAGACGGTCTCTTTCAAGAGCAGCTTCAGCAAGAGTTTTCTTTTTCAATTTCTCCATACTCTCAGCCTCTTGTTGAGACCGTTCAGCAGCAGCAAGAGCATATTTAATTGTATGCTCACGCACCCTAATAGCGTGAAGAATAGGCCTCCATGCATATTTGCTCAGCACATACAAAAGGATAATAAATGTAAGTCCTGTCCAAAAAACCAATCCGGGATCCGGAGATAATAGATTCATGATTAATTTTTTTTATTTGTCGACCAACCAGGCAAGTACAATTGCAAACAGGGCAACCCCCTCAATAAGGGCAGCTCCAATAATCATTGCTGTTTGTATCTTCGGAAGAACCTCTGGCTGACGCCCCATTGCTTCCATTGCACCCTTACCAATAAGACCAATGCCTAATCCGGCACCTATAACAATAAATCCTAATCCAATAGCTGTTAAACTCATTTTATTCTTTTTAGTTAATTAAATTAATGTTCTTCGTTATGAACTGCCATCCCGATAAAAAGGGCCGAAAGCAGTGTAAATATATATGCCTGTAACAAACCCACCAACAATTCAAGCAGAAACATGAATAGCGTTAGTGACATTGAAACAGGTGAAACATATACTGTTTTTAAAATAAAAACCAAAGATGTTAAACTTAAAATCACAATATGCCCGGCAGTAATATTCGCAAAAAGACGAATCATCAATGCAAAAGGTTTTGTAAATATTCCGACAACCTCAATAGGAATCAATATTATTCTCACCATTCCGGGAACTCCGGGTGTTGCAAAAATATCTTTCCAATAAGTCTTTGTTCCATTCACATTAATAAGAATAAAAGCAAATAGTGCTAATGTAAATGTAAAGGCAATATTTCCACTCACATTACTGCCTCCCGGGAAAAACGGAATCAGCCCTATGAGATTATTAATCCATACAAAAAAGAAAACCGTTAACAAAAATGGCATGAAACGGTCAGCCTTCTCCTCACCAATCTGTTCGATTACAATATCATCCCTTACAAACAGTATAAGTGGTTCCACAAAAGATTGTATACCGGACGGTGCTGAGGGTTTTCCTTTGTATTTTCTTGCTGAAGAAACGAAAAGAGCAAATATAATGAGAACGCTCATCCACATCGAAGCCACATTTTTGGTTATACTAAAATCGAGAGGCTTAATATTTTCGGGTGTACCATCCTCACTAAAAGTCAACTCTCCGGCAGCATCAGTAACATAAATTTTATCATGATGAAGCTTAAAGAAGTGATTGCCTTTTTGAACAACACTTTTGCCATGATGAAATGCTGAAGATAAAAACAGATGGATCGATCCATCATAAATAAGTATCACCGGTAGAGGTATAGAGATCTCAAAAACAGATCCATCCTTTTTCTCAAATGCTATAACATGCCAGAAGTGTGAGTCAGAAATATGATGCATTATCATTCCTAAAGCATCAAACTGTTGTTCCTCTGCTGCCTTTCCCTCATGCTCTTCGGCAAACAATATAGTTCCCGAAACCCAAATGAAAACAGAGACTAACAATATTCTAAAACTCTTTACCATCAATTATAGTGCATTAATTTCACATGAAAAATAATAAATTCCAATCAATCTACCCAATTTTAATAGGTATTCTTATTAATAGCTTTCACCTTCAAGGCAATATCAAAGGCTAAATATGCCAGATAATTAAATAAAAACACCAGTACTTCGTACCTATTCTCAATATTCTTAGCATTCAAAAAAAGATATGCTACTGCAAGAATAGTAAATATTTTTATTGTAGAAAAAACAAAGTACTTTATCAAATACCCTTTTCTCTGTTTCCCATGTATAATCTCAAACAGAAACTCAAATAGTACAAAGATGCTAAAAAAAGAGATTATCATCATAAGTACTCTCTCATATCCTATTCCTGCCCAGTAGGAAATAGCAAAATTTACTATTCCCAGAAAAAGAGTGAGTATTGAGAGTTTAACAAAATAGATAATCCTTATCAATTTTCCAGACCTACTTTTTGTTTACCGTTTCAGCCGACTCCCTAACTCCGGAGCTTCGATCCATATTACAAGAGCCTGTAAACATTGCGCCCGGTTCAATTGTCAATTTCCCTGTCTTAATATCGCCCGTAATATTTGATGAGGACTTAAGGGACAACAGTTCCGAAACCAAAAGTTTTCCGCTAATATTACCGGAAATCTCACAATTATTACACTTCACTTCCCCTTTTACCAAACCATTAGATCCGACAACTACTTTACCCTTCGATTGTATATCACCCTCAATAGAGCCATCGATACGAATGTCGCCGTTAGTTTCAATATTTCCAATAATCTTTGTGCCGGGACCAATCATATTTGGCAACTTATTATCTGGTTCAAATGTTTTAGCCATAATATCTCAATTAAACATATTATAAAAATAGTATTTAAACTTACTGCTAGATTTTGATAAATTATCACAATCTAGCATATTTTCAGCCAACAAATATAACGATTTTTTCTTCTCAATATTTCTTAATTATGCAGTTAAAAGTTCTTTTATTTTCTGAAGCTGTTTCTCCTTATTAACCTGTCGGAGATTTTTAGCTGATTTAGTGTAATATGTGTGGTTAGAAATAAAATCATACTGCTGTTTATTCCACTCTTCTATAGAAAGTTTAGTGTTAAAACTCTTCAACTCTTCAAACAGGCTTTCAGACACAGGCACAAAATCGGGTCTTCCTAGATAATCGAGATCCGCATCTTTTATTATTTTTTCAAGTATGGTAATAGGTTTTGCATCTATCCGTGACGCACTTATCAAGCCCGCTACCTCCTCTATCTGCTTTTCCGAATATTTGTACTTTGGCAACAACTCTTTGGCAAAAAGAATGCTATTGTCTTCATGATTCTCATAAGAAATAATAAACCCAATATCATGCAATAATGCCGCAGTTTTGAGCAACAAGAGCTGTTCGTCTGATACACCCTCGCCACGCCCCAAAACTTCAACTCTTGTAATAACATCTTTCGTATGTTCAACATTGTGGTAATACATATTGGCAAAAATCTCTTTTCCCATCTTTCCTAAAACAAACTCCTCTAAGTCATTAAACCGAATATGCTGAAGCCGGATAAAAAACTTTTCATTAGGGATATTACCATCTCCGTTAACAGATAATTCAGGTCTAATTCCCTTAACAAAATACATGTCTGTTTCGCCTTTATATTTAACCGGCATCTTACCACGATATTCAGCAACAAAAAACTCTTTTGTAAGCTGAAATGTAACTCCGGTAATATTAATCTCACTTGCCACTCCCGACGATTCCATCCTGGATGCAATATTTACAGTGTCGCCCCATATATCAAATGACAATTTCTTCTGTCCTATTATTCCTGAAATTACTGGACCTGTATGAACACCTATTCTCAATTCCCAAAACCCAAGCTCCTTATCGGCACCCTCTACCGAATGCATTGCACTCTTCATATACTGCTGTATCTCAACAGCTGCTAACACCACCTCTATCGGATTCGTTCTGTTTTTTTCAGGTAGTCCCCCGGCACACATATATGCGTCGCCAATAGTTTTAATCTTTTCAATACCATATTTCCCCACCACCTCATCAAAATGAAAAAAGAATTTATCAAGTTCGTCTATTAACAACTCAGGGTTCGTATGCTGGACAATCCTTGTAAACCCCTGTATATCTGCAAATAATACAGTGACTTTCTTGTATTTATGATGCCTTTTACCTCCATACAGGTTAACATCTTCAGATTTCGGTTCAGAACTTTTTGAAAATAACTTCTCTTTTATGATGAGCTTGTTATCACACTCCTTTTTAAACCTCTTCTTGTAGTAGCGTATTACGCTAACCATTATATATAGAGAAATTGCAAAAAAGAGCAGAATAACAATAACCCACGATTTTGACAAAATAACGGTATCACTATTTTGAGAAAAAGATAAAATAGACAATCCAATAAGTAAAGCCCCTAACACTCTATATTTCAATACTTTCTTGTGGAAGATCATTGTTT
>JALVBA010000208.1 GCA_027010905.1 Marinilabiliaceae bacterium | reverse complement strand
TTGCATGAGCAATTACCCATGGATCAGCTAAAGACCTTGCCTTTGTATTATCAACTAGGAATTTATGAATTGGGTTAGTTAAGTAGATTTCTTGCAAACACTTTGTTACATTCTCATCAATTTTTCTAATTGGAATATTGCTAGATTTTAGCCATTCTGATAAATCATCTTCTGTTCTTGTAATTTCCTCATAAACCATTTCCGGCATAAAAATCCTATTTTCAATTCCAAGTGCATTTAGAGTGTCCCAATAGCTTGGACAAACATTAGGTGAATAATATTTTTGCCAGGCTTGAATAAGCACGTTAGCATCTAAACAATATTTTTTGTCTATTATGTTCATCGATACATTTGTGCTTCAAGTTTAGGGAATTTATTCACTTTAACATTTAATAAATTACTAGCCTGAGTTGGTTCTATGTATCCTCCACGAAAAGCATCTAATACCGTTTGTGTAAATAACCGACTATTTCTATTTAATTGCAATAAGAAGTAATTCGGACCTCCTGATTTTTCCTTTTGTTTTTGTCTTGCTTTTTTTTCAGCTTCCCTTTTAAGAAATTCACTAAATTCAAAATCGGCTTCAACTTTTAGTTTCTTATATGAGTTCAATGTGATTATATTAAGATTCAAAGCTCTTACTAAAAGAGCAAAGGAGCTTACTCCGATTCTTTTTGCATTCTTAAAAACTTCCTTTGCATTAGCAAATGCTTTTGGGTTAAGATTTTCAATAAATTCCACAGGTATTAAGGCATTTGCTGCAACCTCATTGCAAAAGAGTTCTACCTGATTATAACCTTCTGTATTTTTTAATGAAGGTTCTATTTCGTTTGAAATACCTGTTTCAGAAATCCAAATGTGTGCAAGCTCATGAATTAAAGTAAATAATTGTGGGGCATTCCAATCATCGGAATTAACAAAAACAAAAGGTGCATAATTGTCAGCAATTGCAAAACCTTGAATCTCATTAGAATCCAGTTTTAATCTTGAATGAATGAAACTGGTTCGTGAAATAAAAATACCGTTTGATTCTGCTTTATCTATCCATTCTAGAATTGGATTATTAGTTTTGTAATTTAATGGATTAATATTTAATGTATTAAGTATATCATTAGCAACTGTAATTGGGCTATCGTTTAAAGAAAATCTTCCAACGAAAGGAACAATGTTTTCATTGTTTTCTTCATTTACTTCACTAATCCATGCTTGCTTTTGCTGAATCTCACGAATAATAAAAATGGAAGATGTACTTAATTCTTTTGACCCAGTAATTCTAAAATCTTGTAGAGGTTGAAAATCATTTGGAATGTCGGGTAGAAAAAACAATGCAAAAGGTCTTTTATATGCCTTAGCTAATTTTTGAGCTTGTCTTATCGTTGGAAAGCCTTCCCCTTTTTCCCATTCTCTAAGCTTTTCAACAGGCACAGTAATTTTCAATGCAGCAATTTCTTCAGCCATTTTAGCTGATTCTCTTGCCCATTTAAAGACTTTTGCTGTTATAAATGCTCTTTCTGCCATATGCTACAAAAATACAATTTTATGTTTCAATTCAATATGTTTCTGAACATAATAGCAAATGTTAATATAAAGTTACCTCGATGAATTTCCTGTTCCTACCACACAGGTCATTTTTGAAGTGGTTGTTTTGCCTGATGAGTTGTATGTTTTTATCAGGATTATATAGATTCCCGGGCTAACCAACTCTCCGTCATCAGTAGTGCCATCCCATGCTATGAAGCCCTCTGTTCCCAAAAGTTTGTTGTTTGCCAGCTCTTTCATCGGCACCCCATTTGCATTGTAGATAGTGATGTTAGTTACTGTTCCGGGATTTTCGAATAAGTAGCTGATAATAAGCTGATCTGTGTAACCATCAGCATTGGGGGTAAAAATCTCCTCTTCGATACTAAAGCCGGGATTGTCTCTTTTCTGCAAATCTGAGTATTGTGAATTTACTGCCGTGGGGGTGGCATAACCACAATCTTCTGATGCTGAGTGCCAGTTTTCTGCATTGTCAGTTTCTGTTTCAGGAGAGATACGTTCAAGAGATACACCCTCAAAACTGTTTAAAAGCGGAAAGTGCATTGACTCATCGTAATGAAACCAGTCTGTCACAGTACCATTGTTCAGCGAAAGTGCAACGATACCACTATCGTCCGGCATCGACGGGAATTTGTTCATCCGGCAAAGGTGATATTTGTCGTAACACCTATATTCATTTTCTATATTTTGGGGCGACAGGCTGAAAACCCGGTAGTCGCCAGGAAAAATCAGGATATTTTCTGATACAAGTGGAAACAGCTTTGTAATCTCTCCTGACTCTCTACTCTCAGCAAAGGAGAGAGAGTTCAGGTTAAATATTTTTTGTGACCTGTTGAATAGCTCAATAAAATCATACCCGTCAGGTCTGGGATTGAAGAGTATCTCATTTATCACAACCTCCGTCTCATTTTGAGATATTGTGTCAGGCCTGCCAAAGTAACAGTTCGAGTTTTGAATCATAACATTTCCGGCATTATCGTTTAGTGAGATTTTTGAAAATTTGTGAACCACATTTCTTCTCAATTCATCACTAAAAACAACTACACAGTTATCAGCAAAAACGGTATCTGCCACTATCTCTGATACGACTGCCGAGCCATTCAATATCTCAAAATATGAGATGAGGTTCTTGACAAACAGATTCATTGGCTCGGTAAACCACAGCTTGACTTTATCCGGACTTTCGTATGTTATCAGCACTGTTTCGGGGGCTGTTTCATCGGGAAGTGTGGCTTTTACAGAGTTTGCACTGCCGGGTGTCCCTCCTGTGAGGCTGACAGAGTATCTCCAGCTATCGGCAGTGCCGGAGAGGTTATTCACGTCAATACGTTCGAAAGACCATCCACCTTCCTGTTTGAAGCTATCATCGCCCCACTTGTCAAGGCTGTATTTTAGCGCATCAATAACCTTTTCGGTTTCATTTAACAGTACTAACTCACCGGAGCTGTTAGTGAGGGAGAGCCATGTTGTTAGGGGAAGAGTGTTTTGTACTGCGTCCCACTCGTTGCTCTCACTTACAGGAGTGAGAGCAATCTCTTTGCCGGGCATTAAAACAAAATTGGGTATTGTGGTTGATTTGCCATTTACCTCCAATCTCCAACCTCCAATGTTGATTGGATAGTTTGTACGGTTAAAGAGTTCTACAAACTCACTCTCCGGCAGACCAACCGGGGGAGATGGGTCAACCATTATCTCTGAAAAAACAACATCATATCTGGCCGGTTGGTAGTAGAGCAATAGCAGGTGACTTGTTAAGATGGTATCACCTGTAACATCTTTGAATTTGCTTAACGTTAGTGTGTACTCCACCCCTTCAGTAAGTGGTTTGTTGAGGGTGAGAGTAGCAACACGTGGTTCACTTAGCGAAATTTGTGGAGTAAATTCTCCCGGAGTAATTTGAGTCACTGCCTTATTGATAAAGGTTTCGTCAATCTCTTTTGAAAAATTGAGCTCAACTATCCTGTCACTTTTTGCCTTGATGCCTGTTGGGTAAACTCTTTTGTAATTAAACCCAACAGAAGTGTCTTTAATGCTGTTTCCAGACAGGTCGCAAACTCCGGTAATTATGAGCTTCTCGTCCTCAACATTATTCAGAGCAGGATTAAAACGGAGGCTGATAACCTCGCTACTCCCATCATTCGTTACACTTACTGAAGATGGATTACGTTGAAGTTTTTTAAGGGTGAAATTTGTTAAAGAAAGAGTTGTGGTGTCAATCGGTTCAGAGAAGGTGAGGCTAACATTTTCACCATTTACAAGCAGGTAATCCGAAAGTTGTGGAGGGTCTGTGTCGGAGTACGGTTCCCCAGTGACTTCAATATCATCAAACCAAAACTTACGGCTTCGTGTTGAGGTATACTTACAGAAGAGGCCAAAGTAAGAAGAGTTATATTTTGGGGAGAACTCAACTGTTCCATCTGTTTGCAATCCACCGCCCGTGTCAGAACTGAGAGTCCACAGGTTACCCTCTCTGATTACTTCAATTAATATATCTACAGCCGTTAGGTCAACACGGTCGTCAGCTCCATCAATCAGCTTAGTAGCGTTTGAACCGGAAAGAGAGTAGAGAGAAATATTATCCGTAGTGTTTCCAATCTCAACAAACAGTGCACTCGTCATCTCTGATGGTGTTGCTGCATCAGCGGTGAGGTAGATACGAGCTAAGTTGTTTGACGAAGGGTTGAAATTCATAATTACACGTACACTCCAATGTGCCTTCTCAATTGCACTACTCTCAGTAAAAAGCCACGCTTCTGATTCCTCAGCAGATGCCGTAAGCTGGAGAATATAACTGTCATCAACGGTGAACTTATCTGCTGTTCCAATCCACTGTGGAGATGAGATGAAATCTCCATCACTGAACTTTTCACTTATTTGGGCTGAACAGATAGCCGGAAAAAGAACCATAAGAATAAAAAAGCGAGCCATTGGAAAGGAGTTTATAACAAATTGTTATATTTTTGCACTGGGTTTTAACAAAACCTAAATTATATCCAATTTAACCAAAATTATAGGTAAAATCAATAAACGTAGAGAACAATTATGAGAGTAGCAGTTGTTGGTGTTAGTGGTGCAGTAGGACAGGAGTTTTTAAAAGTGCTTGAACAGCGCAATTTTCCTTTGAACGAACTTATTCTTTTTGGGTCTGCTCGAAGTGCAGGAAAGAGGTATCTTTTCAAAGGTGAAGAGCTAACGGTAAAAGAACTTAAACATAATGATAATTTTAAAAATATAGATATTGCACTTACTTCGGCAGGGGGTTCTGTTTCGAAGGAGTTTGCCGAAGCTATTACAAAGCATGGTGCAATAATGATTGATAACTCAAGTGCCTTTCGTATGGATGAGGATGTGCCGCTTGTTGTGCCTGAGGTAAACGGTGAAGATGCAAAAAATGCCCCCCGTAATATAATTGCAAATCCTAACTGCACAACTATTCAGATGGTAGTTGCTTTGAATGCCATTGAAAAGATTTCGCACATCAAACGTGTTCATGTTGCTACCTATCAGGCAGCAAGTGGAGCCGGTGCTGGAGGTATGAAGGAGCTGGAAAAGCAGTTAAAACAGATAGCCGCCGGTGAAAAGATTGATGTTGCCGTTTTTCAGCACCAATTGGCAATGAATGTTATTCCTCAGGTAGATGTTTTTGCGGATGATGACTACACAAAAGAGGAGCTTAAGATGTATAACGAGACACGTAAAATTATGCATACCGACATTCAGGTTAGTGCTACTTGCGTGAGAGTACCTATACTCAGGGCGCACTCCGAGTCTGTTTGGGTTGAGACAGAAGAGCCGGTATCGCCTGATGCGGCCAAAGAGGCTTTTGAACAGGGAGACGGAATTGTATTGATGGATAGTACTTCTGCAAAAGAGTATCCTATGCCACTATTTTTGGCGGATAGAGATGAGGTTTTTGTCGGGCGAATACGTAAAGATATCTCAAATCCTAATGGCCTTACCTTTTGGTGTGTTTCAGACCAGATTCGAAAAGGAGCTGCTCTTAACGCTGTTCAAATAGCTGAGTATCTCGTAAAGTAGATTTATCAGCACAAGGTTTTTTGGCGTAATTGCGGCTTTCATTTCAATAGAAGCCGTCACTTGTAAGAACAATCCTTAATCACACTTAGAGCACGATCGGGCTTCAATCAGTAGGTTCTTTGTCTGTTCACTAAGAAGTATCTTAATACTTTGCATATTAGCACTAGTACCACACATTGCGGTAATTAAATCCTCCATTCCTGGGTCAGTGTCAGGGTATTTTGTTCCTTGATAGGTGTAGTAACAATCCTCTTCAGTATCACAACAAATTGTGGCATCATCAGGCGCACTGCATTGCGGAGGGTTAAAGGACTCACAACTCTCTTCAGGGGTTGGTTCACAGCCATACTGTACTGCAATAAACAATCCAAACAGAATCAAGGGAAGTAATAAAATTTTATGTTTCATCTTGGTATAAATTTATATTATTTCATTAATTTTCATTCAACAGACTCTTTGTCGAAAATCTTCTCAAAGTCACGATAACTCCGGTAACCGCTGTACACATGTTTGTTAATAATAAATGTTGGAGTTCCTTTTAATCCCAACTGCATAAATTCACGGTTGTTAGCGTAAAGATAATTATAATTATTATTGTTCAAAATACATTCGGCAACATCGCTGTTATCACCAATAAAACCACTTATGAGATTTTTGAACTCTTGAGTAAAAACCACCATTTTATCTGCCAATAACAACTTATGCAGTTTTTCAAAGCTACCGTACTTGTTAACACACACAGCTGCCTGTAGCGAATAGAGCACATCTTGATTGCGACCTAACTCAATAAATTTCAATACAAACCTTACTTTTCCTGTATTAATGTACTCCTCTTCTATTTTAGGAAATTCCTCCTGAAAAAACTTAACGCAATATTTACAAGTGTAGTGGGAATAGAGGTAGACGGTTAGTGAGGCAGTATCTGATCCAAAAACAATATCCAGATCATGCTCTTTCACTTCTCCAATAAGGTTGCTATACAGAGTTGCAGAGTTGAATAGCCCGGGATGAAAATGACTAATCAGCTTAATGGATATTAAGACAATTAATAGCACTGAGATTAGGTAACTCAGCCAACGAACTGTTTTTGTTTTGTCTGATGCCATTTTTTCAATAAAGGTATTCGGGCACATAAGTTTCAAAATTAACGAGCTTGGGATGAAAAACAACATTCAACACCTTATGTTGAAGCTTTATTTTCATATTCATCTTTTGCCTTGTCTTTTTATTGTCCAAACCGTTTTTCATCTTTCCATCGAGGCTGTATGAAACGACGTATAGCGAGCGGGGCTCCTTCTTATTACTCTCAGGATTATTATCTAACTCTGCCTGTTTTTTTAACATGTGTTCTGATTTGCCTCTGAGTATCTCTCCCAAATATATTTTCAGATGATACTCATAATCTTCACCGAAGCTTTGCATACCATAGGCTGTAATGTTCATGGCATTACTTTTAATCTCGGTACGCGGAACATACATTGAATTGTTAAATATGAACAGACTGCTCTTCATTGTTTTGAAATGCATATTGTCTAACTCCTTGATTTTTGTAAAATTTGCTAACTCCATTGCGGGTGCATAGTTAAACAGACCCCCATTTTCAAGTTTCAAATCCCCTTTCAGGTAGAGAGAGTCGGTAACAACTGTATCGCCCAGAAGCATTAACCACCCGTCTATATCTGTTGAGAGCAGACCACTGACCTGCTCTGAAGTAATCTCTTTCTGGTCGAAATTGTTAAAGTCACTTAAAAGCTGTGAAATGTCCATCCCCTCAATGTGATTACTAAAGGTAAGAATCTGTTTATTTTCCGTCACATTGGTGAAAATGGCTGAACTAACCATCTTCCCGTTAAAGGCATCAAAAGTTAACTTGTCTATTGTGTAGATGCTGTCTCTAAGGTTAAACAGGGCTGAAATATTCTTAATGTCTGCTTTCTCATACTTAAAACTGTTTACCGATAATTTCCCTTTAATTAAGAAGGTATAGTTAGTTGTTTCAGTGTTGATTAAAGTATCTGTTTCTATATCTGTATTAAGAGCTGCATCTTCAACATCACTAGTGGATGTTGTATCCATTAATGGGGCAAAGTAGCTGTAGTCTATATCTCCGAGTTTAAAAGCTCCCTCAACATAGAGTTGCTCATGCAGGTTTTTAAAAAAGGTGTTGTAGAGATTAACAACCTTAAGCCGTGAAGCGTCAAAGTCAATGTTTTTATAAGTTCCGGTCAGCTTGTCAACAAATATTGTGTCAGGAATTATCTTTACACTACCCGTCAGGTTATCCACACACATCAGCGTGTCAGGCATTGCAACAGACACACTGTCCAATCCAAAAGTGAAACTGCTTTTTTCGAATACGATATCATTTATCTGCTCTGTAATAGAGTCAAGGTTTAACTCCCCACTTGAAGTAATAATTGAAGAAACTACGCCTGACATATCGTCTATCAATGAATCAGGAAGCAATGCTTTCACCTCTGCCAAATTCAGTTCTAATCTACTGTTGATGGCATAGGCAGGAGCATTCAGGTTTTTGACTGATGCTGTTCCGAAAAAATGGCTACTGTCTGTATGAAAAATAAATGATTTTACCTCCAATGCAATATCTTCAGGTTGCAGCAGCTTACCCGAAAGAAGAGTGTTAAAAGAGCTGTTTTTGAGATTGAGATGGTAGTCAGGCAGAGCGACGTTAATTCCTGATGCATCAAGCTGCCCGGGTTGATAATTGAAGGAGCCTGCAAAGGAGCTGATTTCAGGCATCGAGTCCATACATAGATTAACGTCTGAAAACGTTACATCTGCCCTGCTTGTCTGTAACAGATACTCATAGTAATCATCATCTATTGAATCGGGCAATACTCCCTTTGTTGAAAAATGGGCTTTTACAACTCCGCTTATTTCATTGATTAATGAATCAGGAATAAGTTGTTTGAAGTCGGGGATATTTATGCTGACATCGGAGCTAATATTATATTTTGGCCTCTTGAGGTTTTCAATGGATAGGTTGAGATTTACTTCACTGCTATCTGCTTTGAACCGCAAGTTACGAACCTCTATTTTTGTGGTCTGATCATTTTGCTGATCTCCGTTGGTGGCATCTACAACAAACGACAAATTCTTTAGTACGGGATATTGGGCGGTTAAAATTTCTCCTTTAGTTAAATGAAGATTCATGTCTACACGAGGTTGTACTGAGTCGGAAATAACTCCTTTTATCGAGGCATCAAAGGAGATGTTTCCTGCAACACCCTCTATGCCATACTTCTTCAAACTATCCTCAGGAGTATATTTCATAAGCTCTGCCAGGTTGATATTATCCCCCTTAATGTTGATATCGGCATAAATTTCATCCTTTAAAACCGATACTCCTGAAGCAGAAACATTAGCTCCGTCAGTAGCGAGGGTAAAGGTACTTATGGTAAGAGAATCATTTTTAAACCCCACCTCAAAATCCATCTTTGTCTCACGCATCTTATCGAGATAGGTATCTTTGAAATCTGATTTTGAAATCAATACACTTCCATCAATAAAACCACTGTACACATCTTTTTTGATCTTTCCTCTCAGATTAATTTCAGGGATGGTAATTTTAGCTCTTGTTGTTGTAAGGCTGTCAGAGTAGTAGCATGTGATATCTCTTAGCAGAAGTTTCTGAAGAGTCAGGTCAAGGGGTGCTAATGAGGCCGTGTCCGAACCTTCATTTTGTGTAGTGTCGATAAGGAAATCAAAGTTGCTT
Source organism: Marinilabiliaceae bacterium (assembly GCA_027010905.1). GTDB lineage: Bacteria > Bacteroidota > Bacteroidia > Bacteroidales > Marinilabiliaceae > JAADEM01. The sequence continues at coordinate 14,921 of JALVBA010000208.1, read as the reverse complement.
TTCCCGGTTTTATCAATACAGTATTTGATGTTTGCTCCAACTACCTCAATTTTCTGGATGTCGAATATTCCATCAATCAACGGAGTTGACTTAACCGAGATATACAGCTTGCCAATGCTGATTAGTGTATCTGAAACAAGGGTGGCAGAGTCTCCCCCCTCTGTTGCTTTGGGCGAGCCAACCCGAATATTATTAAATTTAATTGTTGCTAAAGGAAACCGTTTAATAAGGGTGAAGGAGATATCTCCTGATTCAACAGGAACTTCAATTGATGTTTTTAACTCATTAAATGCTAATGCAGTAATTTTTTTCTCTGCCAGATTGCCGATAATGTATAGAGCTAACAGGACAGCAATGAAGATTAAAAAAAAGTATTTAAAAAATTTAGATATCCTCCTTTTCATCAAAGTAATATTATCCGAATGGTTAGTACGATTCAGAGAGAAATATAACAGAAAAACCCGACAAATAAAAATTTGGCTATTTTCTCGTAACTCAATAGTTGTGAATTATGATTCTGCTACCCTTTAACATACTCGTTTATCGGCAATTCACTCAGGTATGCTGAGAGCTCTTTCTTCTGTTTCGAGATTGAGATTCTTCCCGAGCGAACAAACTGTAATATGTTGAAATGTTTAAGCATATCGTACAGCTTCTCGGTATCTTCAACGTGCCCGGTCTTCTCTATTATCACAAAATCTTTCTGTATATCCACCATTCTTGCGTTGTACTCACGAAGCAGGTGCTCAAGATTTTTATCTATTGCCGAATCTATAGAAATTTTGTACAGAGCTATTTCACGATAGATGATATCATCATTCTGAAAATAGGCAGCACGCAATACCTCCGGTAGTTTAGCAATCTGTTTAACCACTTTATTCACCAACTCCTCATCCTCTTCAATAACGATAGTAAAACGGTGAACGCCCTTCATCTCACTTGATGAAACAGTAAGGCTTTCGATATTAATATGACGGCGTGAAAAAACTATGGTAATACGATTCAGTAACCCTATGTGATTCTCCGAGAAGGCCGTAATTGTATACATCTCTTTCATTTTATCTTATATTCGTAATATTCAATTCGTAATTTATTTAAACTCTATCCTTCCAAAACAATTTCATCAACCGCACTTCCAGGATAAATCATAGGAAACACATTAGTCTCCTGTTCAATTTTCACCTCAAGCAGGTATGGCCCGGGGGTGTTCAGCATATCGTAAATTGCCTTGTCCAGATTCTCTCTCTCTACTACAATATTACTGTTAATACCAAAAGCTTTGGCCATTAATGGAAAGTCGGGAGTAGGCATAATAGTTTCGGCATACCGTTTATCCATAAACAGATCCTGCCACTGACGAACCATACCCAGAAAGTTATTATTCAGAATCATCATTTTAACAGGCAGATTATACTGGAAAATAGTGCCCAACTCCTGAAACGTCATCTGAAAACCTCCATCACCGGCAAAAAGCACAACGGTTTTTTCAGGCTGACCAACCTGTGCCCCCATTGCGGCAGGTAAACCAAACCCCATGGTGCCCAAGCCGCCCGATGTTATAAGTGTGTTGGGATTCATATATTTGTAATAACGGGCTGCCATCATCTGGTTCTGTCCAACGTCTGTAACTACTATGGCCTCTCCTTTTGTCTGTTCCGATAGTCTGAAAATTGCTTCTCCAGATCGTATTTTTCCAGTACTAGGGAAACATTCAGGCTTGATAACCTTATCAGTCTCAATTTTATTTAGACGTTCAAATTCTGAGAGCCATGCACTATCCGTCTTGTAGCTGATTTTCGGAGTTATCTCTTTCAGAAACTCTTTTATATCGGCATTAATAGCAAGGTCGGCAGCAATGTTTTTATTCAGTTCGGCCTCATCAATATCAACATGGATGATTTTCGCATTTACAGCATATCTTTTCAGATCACCGGTAACCCTGTCGTCGAATCGCATGCCAGCGGCAATAATCAGATCAGCTCTATTGGTTAAGATATTTGGGGCATAGTTACCATGCATCCCAAGCATTCCTACGTAGTTGGGGTTATCCTCCGGAATAACCGATTTGCCCAATAAAGTAACAGCTGCCGGAATCTCTGTTTTCTCAACGAAAGAGAGAAGCTCATCTCTGCCATTAGCAAGTAAAATCCCATGCCCGGCAAGCAGTAACGGCTTTTTCGATTTCTGTATCATCGCAATTGCCTCGTCCACATCAGTTGATTTAAGCTGTGGTTTAGGGATGTATGAACGAATAGATTTTATCTTTTTATATCTGAAATCAAACTCATTTATCTGCGCATCCTTGGTAATATCCAGAAGTACCGGTCCCGGCCTACCTGTTTTGGCAAAGTGAAATGCTTTTGCAATGGCGTCGGGTATCTCTTCAGCTTTTGTTATCTGATAGTTCCACTTTGTAACAGGCATTGAAAGACTTACCATGTCAGTCTCCTGAAAGGCATCGGAGCCCAACAGGTGAGAGGGTACCTGTGCAGTGATAAATACAGTGGGTATTGAATCAAGGTTAGCGTTAGTGACACCTGTAAGCAGGTTTGTTGCTCCCGGTCCCGAAGTGGCAAAACATACTCCCGGCTTGCCCGTTACCTGAGCATAAGCTTGGGCGGCATGAGCAGCACCTTGCTCGTGACGTACAAGTATGTGGTTAATGTTATGATCTTGAATGTGCATATTGTCGTAAATTGGCATTATTGCACCGCCCGGATAACCGAATATGGTATCCACTCCCTCCTCTACAAGGGAGCGTAATATTGCCTCTGCTCCTGAAATCTTTTTCATTTTATTTGTTTTCTGAAGTTATTTCTGATATTATTTTTTCATCTGATTTTAATGCTCCGTTAATATACCTCTCTATTAGCTTTGAAGAGGTATCAATACTAATCCCGATAAAAAGATTTATCTTCTCTTCGGTAATCAGTTTAATGACCTTCCGGTCTATCTTATGGGTTATTAAATCTGTAATACCTTGTTGATTTGCCCACTCCGGAATCTGTGAAATCTTTTTGGGGGGAATCTCAGATTCGGTACTTTTTACCTTTTCACCATCAATCTCGAAGATCTCACAATGGCTACATTTTTCAAAAAATTCACACAGCCGACCCTTATCAACAGGTATTGCAACTCTTTTCATCAGTATTGAATTTATAATTCAAATACAAATATGAAGGAAGTTTTAGAAAAAGCTATTTTTAAGAAGTATGAAATATTGCAGTTTTTTTCCTATAAAAAATCTGTTTTAAAAAGTAATACTTTAAATTTGCGCAGAAGAGGCATTAAATAAAACATTTAAAAAGGTGACGGGAGATAACAACACAGCTAACTGCACTAATTGCGAACACTTCTCAAGATGTTTTCAGCATCTATTTCCCGATGAGCTGGAATTCATTACTGACAAGAAGGTTCAGCTGACCTATCTGGCCGGTGAAACACTCTTTAAACAAGGCGCATTTGCCCCGTATGTTCTGTTTGTGATAGAGGGAGTTGTGAAGGTTTATATTCAGACAGGCAGTAATAAACAGATGAATATAAAGCTGGCTGCTGAAGGCGACTATCTGGCATTCTCTTCAGTATTTGATGAAAATATTTATAACTACTCAGCTGTTGCATTGAAAGATTCAACTGTTTGTATGATTGACAAAACAGCATTGAGAAAGCTGTTTCTGAGCAATTCAGAATTTGCAATGAATATAACGTCACGCAACTGCCGAAATGAGGCCTGGCTACTCGATATGCTTAAAAACATCTCTTACAAGCAGATGAGAGGGAAGTTAGCCTCTGCACTTATCTACCTGTCATCCGAAAAGTTTCTGACACAGGACATCTTTCTCTATCTTACAAGAAAAGATATTGCTGACTTTGCATCAATAACGACAGAGAGTACAATCCGGTTTATTAAAGAGTTTGAAAAGGAGGGAGTACTGAAACTTGAGGGAAAGAGTATTGCCATTACGGACAGAAGAGCTCTTGATGAAATATCTAGAAACGGATAGTTGCAAATCACACTAAATCCTTTGTCCATTGCAAAAATGTATTGTTTCTCTTATGTTTTTGAGAAGAAAGAGAAATTCGATGGCTAATTATGTAATATTTGTAATCTGAAAAAAGGGGTATTATAAATCATCTGTAAGAGTTATAAGCCATGTATTATGTAGTTTTTGTTTGTTAAAAGAAACTTTTATTAACTTTACTTTCTATATATATTGATTATAGAAAGTGATGAGAAATAGTATTTCCGGCTATATATATTTCCTGATAACATTTTTATTAGTCTTTCCACAGTCTAGTTATGCTCAAAATATTACTGTTGTTAAAGGTCGGGTTGTTAGTAAATCAACGAAAAAGCCGTTACCTTTTGTAAATGTATATTTTGAGAATAGAAATATTGGTACAACTACAGATGACGATGGGAGATATGAAATTAAAACATCTGAAGCATCTAATAAGCTGTCCTCCTCTTTTTTAGGATTTTATACTCAAACAAAAGGCGTTACAATTGGTGAAACGCAGGTGGTTAATTTTTTACTTGACCCTGAAAATATTAGCCTTAATGAGGTAAAAGTTCAATCGAAAAAGAAGAGGTACAGAAACAAGGGCAACCCTGCTGTTGAGCTTATCAAAAAAGTTATTGATAATAAAAAGCTTAACCGAAAGGAGAATCTGGATTACTATGAATATAGCCGATACGATAAGGTTGAGTTTGACATTAATGATGTAAGTGAAAAGCTTAAAGATAAAAAGGCATTTAAGCAGATTAATTTTATTTTTGATTATGCGGACACCTCGGTATTGGATGGAAAGGTCTATCTGCCTATCTTTCTGAAAGAGACCCTGTCGAAAAATTACTATCGGAAATCACCTAAAGTTCGCAAGCAGTATAATACAGGTGACAAGACTATCGGTTTTCATGATTTTGTTGATAATAAAGGAATTGATAACCTTACAGACCATCTTTATGAAGATGTTAATATCTATAAAAGTACAGTAAGGCTAGTGACTAACGACTTTATTAGTCCCATCTCAAATATAGCTCCTGCAACCTATAAATTTCATATTGTCGATACCGTTCATATAGACGGCGATGACTGTATTAATCTGGTGTTTTATCCCCGAAATAAACAGAGCTTCGCTTTTCAGGGAAATCTGTTTATTACAAACGACAGTCTCTATGCTGTTAAAAAGGTGAACATGAGAATTATGGATGATATTAACCTGAACTTTGTGAAAGATGTACAGATTGTTCAGGAGTGGGAGTATCTGGACAGCATGGCGTGGATGCTCTCCAAAGACAATGTAAATATTATCTTCAGCCTAACAAAGAATGGAGCAGAGGTGTTGGGTAAAAAAACAGTTCTTTACGATAACTATCAGATTAATCAGGCTAAACCCGATAGTATATATTCCGGTTTGGGCAATGTAGTTAATCAGAAAGGGTATGACAAGCGTGACGAAGATTTTTGGGAAAAGAATCGGTTGACAACTCTCACAAAAAAAGAGAAGGATATCTATTCTATGACTGATAGTCTGACAAAGATTCCGGTATTCAACACGGCAATGGATTTAATAATGCTATTTGTGTCAGGATACTATAATGTTGGTCAGGTTGATATTGGTGGAGTCAACACCTTTTTTAGCTTTAATGAGATTGAAGGTTTTCGCCTGCGTTTTGGCGGCCGGACTAGTGAGAAGTTTAGTAAACGGTGGAAACTTGCCGGCTTTATTAGATATGGCTTTAAGGATGAGAAACTGAAATATTCAGGGAGTGCCAAGTATTCGTTTAATAAAGACAGGCCGGTTCAGGATATTCCGGAACACTACCTTAAAGCTTCCTATTCATACGACACTAAATTTCCTGGGCTTGACCAGCTGTTCATCAATGGGGAAAACTTCATGCTGTCGTTTAAGCATGGTGTGGCCGACAAGATGACATACTTCTACAGGTCTGACCTTGAATATTTTCGCGACTGGCCGGGAGGGTTTTCAACACAGCTAAATTTTAAACATGTAACTGAGTATCCGGCAGGCTCTCTTGAGTATCGATACGAAGACTATTCGGTTAATAATATTACGTCGAGTGAGATAATAACCAAAGTACGCTTCTCCCCAAATGAGAAGTATTATCGCGGACTTGATTATAGAGCACCCATAGTATCAAAAGACCCTATTTTACAATTGATATATACTCAAGGGTTTAATGGAGTATTTGATTCAGAATTTACCTACTCGAAATTTCAGTTTAACTTCTTCAAACGGTTTCATGTTGCACCAATCGGATTTACAAATCTTGAGATAGAAGCAGGAAAGACTCTTGGTGATGCTATCCCATTCCCTCTGCTTTTTGTGCATAGGGCAAACCAAACATATTCATACCAGCTGCATTCATACAATCTAATGAACTTTCTGGAGTTTGTTAGCGACCAGTATATTGCTGTTAATGCAGAGCATCAGTTTTACGGTTTCTTCCTGAACAAGATACCTTTGATTAAAAAACTTAAATGGCGTGAGGTTATCACCTTTAAGGGTATTTATGGTGGTGTTTCAGATAAAAACAATCCAACTGTTACTGACGGGCTTATGCTGTTTCCAACCGACGGATATGGAAATCAAACAACATTTACTCTGGAGGAAAAACCATATATGGAGGTGGGTATCGGGATAACCAATATTTTTAAAGTTCTAAGAATTGATTTCGTAAAAAGAGTGACTCACCTTAATAATCCAAATGTAGCGAGCTGGGGCATAAGAGGTAAGTTTGTATTAGATTTTTAGCATTCTTACCAATCACTGTGAAAAAGGCACATTCTTCATCGTTATTATATTATGTCTGCTTTACATCATCCATCATTAGTAACAGATGCTTCCCCGATATGGATTTTGTTGCTTTGCTAGAGACTGCTTTCAGTAAATTATTGTAAAAAGCTGTAATCCCCGGCATTTCATCCTCATCAAACGTGGAGTTATGCCACAGAAGGGAGAAGATTCCTCCAAACTTTTCAACCTCTGAAACAACTTCTAATACTGCTTTTTCAGCATTTTCAAAACCAAGTTTTCGATAATAAAATAGTGTCCCATCCATGGCATTTAGTGGAAACTCCCACATATCAATCATCCTGTCGTTTTTCAAATTGTAGGGTTTAAATGGATAACAGTATCCGTTGCGAAACCCCTCGTGTCCGGCAAAGCCAAGGGTAGTATCATACTTTAATCCTACCTCACTTTGAATCTTAAAAGTTAAAGGGTAAAAGAACTTTAAGAAGTGTTGCCTTGTTCCAATAACTTCAACGGGACACGATTCTGCTAATGCACTAAGTGCATTGCTCATCGCATCTTTGTTTGATGCTGTTTTAATTGACCCATGCAGACCCACTTCACAACCCTCACTCTCGAGATAGCTTATCATATCTTTAATTCTCTTTTCCGAAAAATAGTAACGGGCATCGTGTGGCGAGCCATCTCGGTTAAGAAAATACCATGAGGAGGAGATGTTGTTCTCTCTCTCCATCTTCCTCATCTTTTTAAAACTCCAGAACGGATCATCCCTTAAGCCGGGGACTATTGTTGGGAGGATAGAGTTAACAGCAGCTTTGAAAAGGCGTTTTTTAGGATAGTGTGGCTTTCTCAACCCAAATATCTGCATCCATCGGTAAGCAGTCTCCCTCCAGTGAAAATAATCAACTCTGTCGATATCGTGCGATAGAAGAAATCCGTACGAGTCAAACAGCTGCTTGCGGTAGATATCAATCCCGTTTCTTTCGGCAAACAGCTCAAACCCTTCAATCAGGAGATTAAAATAGTAGTTTACAAGTGGTTTGGTAATTACCCCCAATTTGCTCTGGACAGATTTCTCGAAGGGAAACCTCTCCATGAAATCTACCTCCTCACTCGTCTGCTCCTGATAACCACTCAAGAGGTAGAATGCTGATTTCAACAGGTCGTGATTGAAGATAAGAGTATGGTCGTCTATTACTTCATAAACAGTAGGGCTTGCAGGAAGAGGGAAAAGAATTGGAATACCCCGCTCCACAACACAGTTAGTTAAATCTAACTTCTCCTCCGACATGTAAAACACTATCTTGTCGAGGTCGTAATCAGGATTATCACTTGTTACAAATTTGAAATATGGTCGCAAACGGTCTAGTCCTCCAAGATGCTGCCCGAGATGGAAGAGAACATACTCTATCTGATTTTGTGTTAATGCTCCTTTCATAATCTTTTTACAAATGAGAGTTCCTCTCCGTTTTTAGAGATGGCAAACAGGTCGAACCCACTGCTCTTTAAAAGTTCCACGGCATCCTTAGTCATTTTGTTGCCATTGCTAAACAGCCTGTGGTGAAACTCCACAAGAATCTGTTTAATATCAACCTCCTGTTTCAGAATATCAGGCAGTACATCATACTCAGAGCCCTCAATATCCATCTTTAAAATGTCAATATTTTTGTGTTTTAACTCTTTAATAATATCGGCAAACGATTTCATGGGTACCTTAACCTTACGGGAGGAGCTAACCACCTTAGTCTCCGCTAAACTTCCCGAAACATGATTCTCATTAATGGGAAGGTAGAATGTTGCACTTCCGGTTTTGTTACTGATGCCGTATGGCATGAAGTGAAATTTGTGGGGTGTGTTGCTGTTTTTCACCCACTCTATCGATTTCGGTGTAGGATCGAAACCATAAACGGTACACCCATGTTTTGAAATAAGCTCTCTGTCTAAAGAGATATCCTCTCCAATTCCAAAAGAGTAGACAAAAGAGTTTCTGTTTAGTAACTCGGGGATAATAAAGAAGCCGGCATGTTTGTTGCCATACCATGAATAGTGCTTCTTAATCGACCTGTGTAACCATGGGGCTTTTCCCCTGAGAAAAGTTAATAGAAAAAAGAGTCTGTCGTAGAGCATTATTTATAGAGTTATTTACATCCTGACTTCATATTGCCGGGTTGATATTTGTTAACAAAATACATCTGAAATGCACGATAAGTTAATCCGTATTTCTTTTCTTTGAGCAGTGAGATAACTGTTCCATGAAGGTTTGTTTTTGTATGTTTCCATCCAATATTGCATAAGATACATGAAGGATTATTACATCTGAAACTATCAAGACTATTTTTTAGTAGGTCGATTTCGATATCGTAAGTCTGTTTCATTTCAGTTAACATTGCATCAGCATTGCCCACTTTTCCTTTACTTATAATAGCATTTTTCTTCTCAAAGAGTTCAATAAGGTTATTAAACAGAATCTGACATCCATTTACCCAATCCGGTTTGAAACATTGAAGCGAGCTATTCTTATAAAAATAGATGTAAGAGGCTTCTCTTTTTTGTTGAAGTTTCAGGTAATCGACCGCCACATGGGTTGTTCCAACACCAACAACTTTATCGAGCCCGCCAATGCGAATGTTTTTACCTCCTGAGAAAATCATTTCGCGAAGCACATCGTACGGACGGCTATCAGGAGTATGCTTTTTCATTAATGATTCTGCCTGTGCTCCAATAGCCGCAAATTTCTGAACGGGATGAGTACTTCTAAAAACATTAGGTCGGTTTAAAATTTCATTAGCCAATGCTCCGGCATAAGATGGAGTGCTTTGAGTTACGATATTTTTTTTTGCTTCCCTTTTCGACCTGTATGTTCTAACAAAAGATTCTGTGACAATTGTTCCTTCTTCTCCAACCACTTCGAGAAGAGCATCAAGGAGTGTTTTAATACCCCCTTCAACAAAACCTATCGATTTCAAGGAAGCTTTAACATTCACCAAATCACCCCTTTTTAGTCCTAAGGTGGTTAAATCCCAAACCATCCTGTCAAAACCAATTGATTCTCTATCTGTTGCCATTATAGGTTTTTTAGCTTGTTATATTTAGCCATAATCTTTTCAGCTCTCTTTAGCATTGGAGGGCCAACCAATTGTCCATCAATCAGTGTAACTGCTGATCCGGTTTTTTTGCTTTTCTCTATTGCATCAATTAATCTCTGTGCATTTTCTATTTCGGTTTGTGAGGGTGAGAATATCTCATTAGCCGGCTCTACTTGACCCGGATGCAGAAGGAGAGCTCCGGAAAATCCCAGCTCTTTAGCCAGACTCAGCTCTTTTCTTAATCCTTCAATATCTTTCACATTCAAGTATGGAGTGTCAAGAACTTCGATTCCTGCCGTACGGGCAGCAATTACAATTAGTGAGCGGGGCACCAACAGGCTTGTGCCGTGCTCTTTGTGCAAGCCATCCAGATCGGTTAGATAATCTTCGCCCCCAAATGCCATAGCAGTTATTCTGTCTGAAGCAGTTGCAATCTCAAGGGCATTCAGAATAGCAGCACCTGTTTCAATGAGTGGACACATTTTAAACTTACCAATCTCCAGATTTCTATCCATCTCAATTTGAGCAAGCATCTTGTCAAAATAGTAGATGTCTCTCTCGTTATTGACTTTTGGAAACATGAACCCTGTGGTATTTACATTTATTGCTGCCTCTAAATCCCGAGTCAACAGTCCGGAGTCAAAAGAGTTTACTCTAACGAACACATCCCTAGGGAAGGCTTTTTGGGTTAAGAAGTTTTTAATGTTCTTTCGGGCCTCATCTTTAAACCCAAAAGGAACAGAGTCTTCAATATCCAGTATTAGAGCATCTGCTTTCGAGTTAATTGCACTGTTAAGGAATTTCTCCTTGTATCCCGGTACAAATATCATTGAACGTAAAACAGTCATTTTAGCTTGTTTTTGATTTTTTAGGAATTAGTACCCTTCTTTCGAAAGATAATATATCAATATTTTTTTGATTCTTAGCAACTGTTCTTACATGAATAATCCCTCTGTCAGGTTTACTTTCTGATTCTCTTTTACCCAAAATCTCTGTTGAGGCATAAATAGTGTCACCAACAAACACAGGTGCTAGATGTTCTATTTTTTGATATTCCAGATTAGCGATTGCCTTTCCGCTAATATCTCTTACTGATAACCCTACGGCCAAAGAAAAAACTAAAGTTCCAACTACAAGCACTTCTCCATGTTGAGTTTTAGAAGCAAAATTCTTATCTAAATGAACCGGGTGATGATTCATTGTAATAAGAGAAAACAGCTGATTGTCGTATTCTGTAATAGTTTTTCCCGGCCAATGCTTATAAACATCTCCAACCTCAAACTCCTCATAATAATGCCCGAATGAAGATAAAATCTCACGTTTCATTATTTCCATTTTAAAAAGTAATAAACAACAAGTTACAAATCATTTTAGAACCTTTAGAACCATACTCTTTGCCTCTTTAATCTCTTTAGGGTCAATTACCCTGAAAACAATTAGACTTCCCGAAAATGCTACCCCCAACAGTACTTTCCAATGAAGGTTGTGCCAGGGAGTGGCGTTAATAAAGAAACTTGCAGTAACAAACATACTCCAAAGTACAAATAATACAATTGTATTTTTAATCCTTAAAGTAATTTTCTCATATTTTACCGATTCAAAATAGAGCCATATCATAGCAAACAGTTGCACTATAGCTGTAGACCATGCCGCTCCCTGCATTCCGTATTTTGGTACCCATAGAATATTTAATTCAAAATTAATTATCCCGGCAATAATCATGATTTTTGATATTACAACAGTCTTTTTATGTTTATTCAATGGAAGGGTAAAGAGACGCCGTAAGCCGCCAAAAATAAGGCCAAGGATGATAAAGGGAATAATCTTAACTCCCTCCTGATAGTACTCGTCACCGGAGGATACAATCCAGGTAATTTCTCCTGCAAACAGAATAATTCCAAATCCGGCAACTGCCAGAACAATCACAAAATAGCGCTGAAGTTTGTTAAATACCATCATACTCTCGGGGTCGTGCATCTTTTGTAAGTAGTAGTATGTGAATGATGTTAGAAAAGATGCAACAAAAATCATGTCGAGCAGGTTGGCAACCTTAAATGCCAGCCCGAAATTTCCCGACTCGGCAGTGCTTTGAAAATGGTTAATAATATGCCTGTCGCTAAAATTCAGAACCACAGTTAAGATATTGGATATCATCAGTGGAAAACCGTATGTTATCATCTCTTTCAGATAAACAGCCCTGAATGAAAATTTCACATGACGGTAAAATATTGGAATAAGCGTAAAGAAGGTAATCAGGTGTGCCCAAAAGAGAGCCATATAAATTCCATCAAACCCCATCTTTTTTACACTCATAAACCATAGTGTAAATAGAATTGTAAGCAATACATTAAACGATGCATACACCGTCTGCTCTTTAGCTTTGTGCATCAGCCGGAGCAGACTAAATGGGAGATCCTGAAACAGCCTTAATATTCCTCCTGCAGTAAACAACCAAACAACTTTGGCCGAGAGTTCAAATCTCAATAGTGGAACAGAGAAGAAGTATAATAACAAACCTATTCCAATAGCAAAAAGAATAGTGACAAGATAATTAAATAAGCTGACGGTGAAGAAGAGTGACCTTTTTTCGCTCTGCGATGGCATCTCGTTATACCATCTGTCAAAACCGCTTTTTACTCCCCAACCGGATACTACCGAAGTAAAAATAAATATTGTTTCAAGCAGTGTGTAGACACCAAACTCGGCATTTGTAGTATACTCATTAATTATGGGTAATATTATTATGCCACTCAGTTTCCTGAGCGTGTTTCCAATACCATAAATAGAGGTCTGCTTAAAAATTGTTTTGGTTGAATCTATCATGTTGGTGATAAACGGTTACTGCTAATCATTTATTTTCTCAAAGATAGAAATAATTAATGGTTTTAAACCGGTGCATGGGGAAACCGTCGGGGTGGCTTATGGCCACGCTGACGATGGTAACGGGGTGGATTTCTTCACATATTACTCAGAATCTTGATTTTATAATACCAATTTAATTACAAAACACCCTAAATAATTTGTATATTTACTGCATGGGTAAACGAACAGTAATTATAATAAAAGAGAGCCTGAATGAATTGAATGTTTTGTATAAACAAACTAAAGAGCATAAGGCTAAGAAGAAAATAAAAAGTTTAATTTTAACTAAGGGGCAAAAATTCAAAACTAGGTTGGAACTGGCTAAACACTTAGGTGTTGATATAAAAACCTTATATGTTTGGACTAAGCAATACAAAGATTCTGGTATTGAATTTATGATAAAGAGTACAAGTGGTGGTCGGCATAATTGTAAAGTTTCCGATACACTAAGAGCAAGTCTTGATAAAAAACTAAACAACAGCACTGCGCCTCTACAAGGTTATACCCATGCAGTAGAATGGGTAAAGGAAAAGCATGGCACTGAGATTAATTATCATACTTTACGCTCATTCATGATAACGAACTTTGGCACCAAATTAAAACAACCAAGAAAATCACATTATAAAAAGGATGAGGAAGCCTTTGAGGTTTTTAAAAAAACTTCTAGAACTTCTAAAGAACATCATACACCCAAATCTGGATAAATTCAAATCATTCAATTTGTATTTTCAAGATGAAAGCAGATTTGGATTAAAAACACATGTTGGCAGATGCCTTACTGCAAGGGGAGTAAAACCAATTGTAAAATATCAGTATGCTTTTAAGAATACGTATATTTATGGTAGTTTTTCTCCAATTAATGGCGACTCCTTTGTTTATTATTATCGTCTTCTTGGAATGAACAAAAAGGCAATAGCCTTACCATTATTAAAAAGAGATACCCATTTGCCTGTTATTCTAAATCGTTCTGAATAGAAAGAGCTGTTTTTGGCTCCAACGTTATTGAAACAAAGAATTGTATTGACATTAATCAATTCAGCCGGACTAAGAGGACAGGAGGTAATCAACCTAAAGATATCGGATGTTGATTTTGAGCAAGAGACCAGCCATATCCGCCAGAGCAAGTTCAAAAAAGACCGTATAGTTCCCCTTTCTCCAACAATGGCCTTGGCGCTGAGAAAGTATATGAAAGCAGAGAATCCACACGTATGGCTTTTTAACGGCAAACAACCCGACGGTAAATATAGCATACGCGGTCTGTCATGGGTTATGCGAGAAAATCTCAAAAAAACTTCTATTTCTAAAAGTGTAAACCTTCACACCCTTCGCCATACTTATGCAACCCACCTGCTCGAAGAGGGGCTGGATATTGTAACACTAAAGAACCTGCTTGGCCATGCAGATATAACCACTACCATGATATATCTGCATGTGGCGCAGTGCGAACATATTAAACCTCATAGTCCGCTTGACACTTTGTATGGCAGGCTCGAGAAATAATTTTGAGCTAGCCGATATTGTTCGTCGGTTTGGTAAGCAATTAACCCGATAAAGAGAAGCTCTCCCCACAGCAGATAAAGGTTTTGCATAATATTGTGAATGTCGCACGGCCTCTTTGGGCGGACACGAAGAGGCTTGTGACCATTGTGGTACTGTTCGCTACAGCTACAATAGTTGTGGCGACAGGCATTGTCCTAAATGCCAAAGTACAAAACAGGCAATATGGGTCGAGAGATTGATGCAGGCAACGCTTCCGGTAAAGCATTACCACATAATATTTACCGTACCCCATAGTCTTAACAACATCTGCTTGTGGAACGACAGGATGTATTATAAAATACTCTTTAGTGCAGTGCGCCGAACCTTGCATAGCTCATAAAACTATTCAAACTGCTCGATAGGTGCATAGCGCTACAGCCGGGATGTAGTTCAACCGGGACTAATCGCTGGGTCTTACAGACCGCTCATAGTCCTATTTATTAGAGCCAGTGTTTCATTTATTTAATTCATAATTTGTGCTTCTTCCTCCGGACTTCTCTTGTCTTAATATACCTTTTTCTATTAAATCTTTAATATCCCGTAAAGCTGTATCCTGTGAACATTTTGTGATTTTTGCCCATTTCGATGTTTTCAGTTTTCCTTCAAATCCATCAAAAAGTTTGTTTAGCATTAAGCGTTGCCGGCTGTTTAATT
>JALVBA010000207.1 GCA_027010905.1 Marinilabiliaceae bacterium | reverse complement strand
TCTTTAGTAAATTTGTGAACCTGCGAATACCCGGTAATAGAGACAGAGATATATAGAAAAAATATAAGTAAACGTTTTATCATCTACTGACAATGTTAGTAAAAACTTTAGTTGATTAAAAATATTTCTCTTTTCTATACGAGGAAGCTAGCCAATTGTTATCACTTTTTGAGCAAATAAATATTAATCCCTGTTTTTTAACTTCGCTACTTACTGTTTCATGATCTGCTTGATAGAAGCCGCTAAGTATCAACACTCCTTTAGAATCAAGTGCTTCAGAGTATTTTGTGATGTCTTTAAGAAGTATATTTCTATTGATATTTGCTAAAATAATATCAAAGGATTTTTTATCAATTTTACCGGCATCTCCATGTATTACCGTCATATTGTTCACAGAGTTTATCTTACAGTTCTCGATTGCATTGTTATATGCCCACTCCTCAATGTCGATGCCTGTTATGTTTCCGGCACCGCGTTTCGAGCAAAGTATACCTAAAATACCGGTGCCACACCCCATATCCAGAATGCTTTTGCCTTCCAACTCAAGCTCAAGGATATACTTAATCATTAGCTCCGTTGTTTCGTGATGGCCTGTACCAAATGCCATCTTTGGATTGATGACTATATCGTGTTTTACATTCCTGTTTTTTTTATGAAATGAACTTCTTATCATTACATCATTACCAATGGTGATTGGCTCAAAGAAGTTTTCCTCCCATGTCTTATTCCAGTTTTGATCGGGTATTGTTTCGTAACTGAAATTAATCTTCACGTTAGTGAAGGGTGTTGAGAGCTCTCTTAACAGAGATTCGTAAAAATCTTTTTCCGGAATATACGCTTCAAAACCGGAATCTGAAATAACAAAGCTCTCATATCCAATATCTCCCAGATGTGCAATTAGTATTTCACTTGCCTCTGAGATATTTGGTGTCAGAGTGAAGATTGCTTTAATGTGATTCATTTTATATCTGTTAAAGGTCGAGTATTTTTTTGTTCGGGTCATCACCTCCAAAAAAGAGCTTAACCGGATTTTCAAGCATCTCTTTTACCTTAACTAAAAATCCAACCGAATCTTTTCCGTCAACAATCCGGTGATCGTACGAAATGGCGACATACATAATCGGCCGAACTTCCACTTTGCCATTCACTGCAACCGGACGTTCAACAATATTGTGCATTCCCAAAATAGCCGATTGTGGAGGGTTAATCAGAGGTGTCGATATCATTGAGCCAAACACACCACCGTTGGTTACAGTAAATGTGCCTCCTTTCATCTCATCAAGCGAGAGCCGTCCTTTTCTGGCTTTTTGTGCAAGCTCTTTTAGTTCATTCTCAATATCTGCCAAAGATAATGTCTCAACATTCCTAATTATCGGAACCATCAACCCTTTGGGTGCCTGAACTGCAACTGAGATGTCTACATATTCATGAGATAAAATCTCATCTCCGTCAATTATTGAGTTAACCATGGGGAAATGCTTCAGAGCTAATGCTGATGCTTTGATGAAAAATGACATAAAGCCAAGTTTAATACCATGCTTCTCAATAAATTCGGGCTGATACTTTTTGCGCAGTGCCATTATTTGCGACATGTCCACTTCATTAAAGGTGGTAAGCATAGCAGTCTCATTTTTAACACTCACAAGGCGTTGAGCCAGCTTCTTACGCAACTGCGACATCTTATTCCGGGTAATATCCCTTGATCCCTCCTTGATTGAGCCAGTCATACCTCCGGTAGATTCTATCCCGGACAGACCCTTTACCCTCTCTACATCACCTGCACTCAATCGTTTCAGCCCCTTAATAATCTCATCAACAGAAACACCCTCATCCTTCATCATCTTTTTTGCCAATGGAGTTATCTTAACATTTGAATACTCATCAGACTCACTGCTCTTTTTTTCCGAAACAGAAGTTTCAGCAACTTTTTTCTCCTCTTCAGCTGGTTTTGTATCAATTTTCTCTTCAGGTGCTGAAACGGCCTGATTAGCAAAACCGGTGTCGATAGTACAAGCAACAGATCCGACTTTAACTGTTTCCCCTTCGGCAATGCTAATGCTGATTTTACCGGCTTCGGAGGCCAACAGCGATAGCGTTGCCTTGTCCGATTCTATCTCTGCTAACTCCTGATCAACGTTTACAATATCACCATCGGCAATAAGCCACGATGTTATCTCAACCTCATTAACTGACTCTCCGGGTGTAGGTACTTTTACTTCTACTAACATATCTTATTTTTTTATTTGATCTGATACAAATGTTTCGGTGCTCTGCACCTTAATAATTAGCAATAGTGCTAAATGGTTATATGTTTCGGGTTACTGCCTACTGTTTCCTGAAAACTGATCACTGCTTACTGCTCACTGTATCCTGCCGACTGTTTCCTTTTGCCTTTTTATCCCGATACTCGGGACTTCGCTATCGCTCAGCTTTTTACTTTTGCCTTTTGCCTTTTGCCTTTTGCTTTTACTCTTTAAATACTAAACCTCTGCGGCTCTTCAAAATACTTATGCTGTTTAAGTATCTCCTCACGTGTTTTTCCCTCTACGCATTGCAATCCGCAATACTTATTTTTCAATTCACAGTGACATGGTTTAAACACTTTATCTACTATCTCCTTCTGACCAATTTGATGCAGACGGGTTAGTCCTGTTGCAGGGCTTCCACTTGCCAGACGTGCCACCGGAATAATTTTCAGTCCACGCAATTGATTCTGAATATAGAACCATGGGCCAATATTCTCGGGTTCCTCTTGCACCCAAAGGTGTAGAAGTCTGTTTTTATATTTACGAATAACTTCCTGTACCTGTTTCTTAGGAAATGGATGAAGCTGCTCGATTCGTACAATAGCAACATCACGGGCATTAAGCTCTTCTTTTCTTGCAAGCAGGTCATAAAATATCTTTCCAGAGCAAAATACAACTCTCTTAACATCGTTCACATCCACATCGTCATCATCAATAACCTCCTTGAAATGGGTGCTATCACTCATCTCTTCGAGTGGAGATATACATTTAGGATGGCGGAGCAGACTTTTAGGAGTAAACATAACCAATGGGATACGATAATCAACAGCAAGCTGTCTGCGCAATATGTGGAATAGATTTGCAGGGGTAGTGCAGTTAACAATCTGCATATTGTTTCGTGCTGATAGTTGCAGAAAACGCTCTATTCTGGCACTCGAATGTTCCGGACCCTGACCCTCGTATCCATGTGGTAGGTAGAGAACCAGTCCATTCTGTAGTCCCCATTTCTCCTCGGCTGAGCTGATGTACTGGTCGATGATAACCTGTGCCACATTGGCAAAGTCACCAAACTGAGCCTCCCACACCGTTAATCCTTTGGGCGTTGCAAGAGAGTATCCATATTCAAAACCCATCACACCATATTCAGATAGCAGTGAATTGTAAATCTCAAACGATGCCTGGTCACTGTCCACATTTCTCAACGGATAATACTTCTCACCGCTGTCTTCCTGCACAAAAACTGCATGTCGGTGAGCAAACGTTCCTCTCTCCGAATCCTGTCCGCTGATACGAACAGGCTTATTCTCTTTCAGAATAGTGCCATAAGCCAACAGCTCAGCCAAAGCCCAGTCGAGAGTGTTGTTGCTGACCATCTTTTTGCGGTCGGCAATTATCTTGTGTATCTTCCTGAAGAAGTTTAATTCCTTGGGAAGCGTATTGATTTTGTTTAAAATATGAAGTAATGCCTCTTTTTCAACACCGGTATTTATAGAGTTGTCAAAATCTTTGTCTTCGGCATATCTGAACTCTTTCCAATCCTCCTCAAGAAACCTCTTGATTGTAATCTTCTTAATGGTTTTTGAATCAACAAGCTTTTGCTCAAGAAGAGAGTTAAACTTCTTCATCTCTCCTGACAGCTCATCACTTGTTAAAACCTTTTCATCGAGCAGCTGCTTACCATAGATATCTCTTACATTGGGGTGTTTGCTGATTGCATTGTAGAGTAGCGGTTGAGTGAAACGGGGCTCATCACCCTCGTTATGCCCATATTTTCTGTACGACAAAAGGTCGATAAAAACATCAACATTAAATTTCTGGCGGAACTCGATTGCCATCTCCAGAGCATAGACTACTGCTTCGGGGTCGTCGCCATTAATATGAAAAACAGGGGAGCGTGTTACTTTGGCTACATCGGTGGCATAGGTAGACGAACGACCATCGAGGTAGTTGGTGGTGAATCCAACCTGATTATTCACAACAATATGAATTGTCCCTCCCGTTTTGTATCCCGGCAGCAGACTCATCTGAACTCCTTCGTAAACCACACCCTGCACCGCCATAGCTGCATCGCCATGAATAATTACAGGGATAAGTTTATTGAAGTTGTTACTGTATTTATGGTCTGTTTTACCCCGTGAGATACCTTCGGCAACAGGGAAAACAGCTTCGAGATGTGATGGGTTAGGAGCCAGGTTAACCCTCACTTTACCTCCCTCTTCAGTCTCAATATCATTTCCATATCCCAGATGATACTTTACATCACCCAACGAGATGTTATCTTCATACTCATCACCAATAAACTCCTTAAAGATTCTTTCGTATGGTTTGTTTAGTGTATTGCTCAACACATTCAGCCGCCCTCTGTGCGACATGCCGATTATTACCTCCTCAACACCAAGAGAAGCTCCTTTGTCAATTATCGCTTTAAGTCCCGGTATTAACGCCTCGGCACCCTCAAGTGAGAACCTTTTCTGTCCTACA
Organism: Marinilabiliaceae bacterium; assembly: GCA_027010905.1. Lineage (GTDB taxonomy): Bacteria > Bacteroidota > Bacteroidia > Bacteroidales > Marinilabiliaceae > JAADEM01. The sequence goes on along the minus strand of JALVBA010000207.1, from coordinate 3,281 downwards.
AATTTCTTGTGAATAAAACCTTCAAAACCTACAGCCTTTATCAGTTCGTGGTAGATGCTTTTTTTCTTTTCATTGGTGTATTCAGGAGTGTTACGCTCCTTCTCCATCCTGTTTTTCAACCATGAAACAACCTCCGGTTTACGGATGTAGAGATACTCAATGCCAATATTTTCACAGTAGGTTTGATTCAGGTGACTAACAATCTCCCTAAGTGAAGCAGCTCCAATACCAATCTCTTTACCTGCCTGAAAGATAGTGTTCAAATCCTCCTCATTCAGGCCGAAATTTTCAATGTCAAGTGTTGGGAAATATTGTCGTCTGGTACGAACAGGGTTTGTGTGAGTGAAGAGATGGCCTCTCTGACGATATCCGTGAATAAGGTTCAAGACCTTAAACTCTTTGCCTATCTGTCCACTGTCGGTAGTGTCATAATTTTTTAATACAAAATCAAATCCTTCAAAAAACAGTATGTAACTCTCCTCAACACTCTCAGGATCTTTTTTATACTGGGAATATAGGTTGTCGATTACATCAATACTGCTATTGCCAATGAATGAGAAATTATCCATATTATATTTTTCCTACAGTTAAAATCACTATTTTTAAATCAAAAATGCAAAACTCTTTTTTAGATTCAATTGCCCAATACTACATCCAAAAATATAAAACAGACTTATCCTCTTTTTGTTTCGTCTTTCCCGGTCGCAGGGCAGGACTATTTTTCGGCAACTATCTGAATAAACATATTTCAAAACCTATATGGGCTCCTAAAATAGCAACAATAAACGAACTTTTCGAACAATCGACCTCTTTAGCTACCGCAGATTCTATTTCACAACTTTTCGAACTCCATTCGGTTTACAATGACGTGTTAGGTCAGGATATCACCTTTGATAAGTTTATATCGTGGGGAGAGATGTTTTTAAATGATTTCAATGACATAGATAAACATCTTGTATCGGCTAAACAAATATACACGAATCTTGCGGATATTAAAAAGCTTGAAGATGACTACGGCCATTTAACTGCCGCTCAGCTGGAGGCGATACAATCATTCTGGGGGAGTTTTAATGTGATAAAGAAATCATCTGACCAGGAGAAATTTGTAAATGTTTGGGACAGACTCGATACTGTTTACACCACCTTTGGTAACCGGTTAAAACAACAGGGCAAGGCATACAGTGGAATGCACTATCGCATAGTTGCCGAAGATATTGCCAATCGGAGATTTTCAGACTTGCCATATTCAAGGATTGTATTTGCCGGTTTTAATGCTCTTACTCCGGCTGAGAAGGAGCTATTCAAATATCTGAAAAACCGGGGAGAAGCAGATTTCTTTTGGGACTATTCGGATTGGATTTTGGACACCTCGCAAAACCGGGGAGATAAAAAGAGTGAAAACTACGGTGCAGGATTTTTTATAAAAGAGAATATTTTTGAATTTCCTTCTCCTTCAGACTGGAGACTGCCTCAGCCGGAAAAGGAGTCTCTACCCGAGATAACAATAGTGCCTGTTTCAACATCACTTGACCAGGTTAGTGAGATAAACAGTTTTTTGTCGGAAAACAGTAATGATGATTTGAGTACTGCGCTTATTCTTACCGATGAAAATATGCTCATCCCTGCACTACATGGAATCCCAGAGCAGGTGGAGCATGTGAATATAACGATGGGTTACCCTCTTAAAAATAGCCCTGCATACGGATTAACGGAACTTCTGTACAATCTGCAAAAGCGACTGCGTACTGGTAAAGACAATAAAATATGGTTCTACAACAGGCAGATTGTACCCCTCCTTCAACACCAATACATCTCACTTCTTGCCGAGGAGGAGAGTATAATTCTGCTAAAGGATATTATCTCGCATAATCGCCTCTTTATCGAATCCAAGGAGTTTGAAGGGGATAAACTTTTTTCATCAATTTTTAGGAAAGTCGACGAATCAACCTCTATCTCAACATATCTGAAAACTGTTTTTGAGTTAATCTTTAATAAGCTGGATGGCGATAGTGAAAAGATTATTGAACGGGAGTTTATCTACTCTGTTTACAAAACCATAATACGGCTTGAAGATATATTAAGCAGTTATGCCAAGGAATTGGAGACTTCAACATGGTTTTTTCTTCTTAAAAAATTACTCGAGTTTCAAACTGTACCATTCGAAGGTGAGCCGTTGGCAGGATTGCAGGTTATGGGAATACTTGAGACCAGAGCTCTTGATTTTGAGAATCTGATAATACTTAATCTAAATGAGGGAACTTTTCCACGAAACTCCCCTTCTAACACCTTTATCCCATACTCTCTTCGGATAGGATTTGGTCTGCCTACAATTGAGTATCAGGACAATATTTTTTCATACTACTTTTTCCGGCTTATTCAGCGTGTAAAGAGGATCTCTTTGGTTTACACAACAGCAACACAAGGTAATCAGTCGGGGGAGATGAGCCGGTTTTTATATCTTTTAAAATACCTGCACCCGGCAAATCCTGAATTTAAAACATATAATGAAGAGGTGAGACTGCTCACTTCGCCTCCCATAGTTACCCGTAAAACGGAGGATGTACAAACTCGCCTCAAAGAGTTTTATGAGTCGGGAGAGAAGAGCCTTTCGGCAAGCTCTCTGTCTACATACATTGAGTGTCCCATGCGTTTCTACTACAAAAAAGTGGCAGAGATAAGGGAACCGGATGAGATAATTGAGGAGGCTGATGCCCGTATTTTTGGACTTATTTTTCATGATGTGGCTGAGGAGCTGTACAAGCCTTCTGTTGGGAAAGTGCTAACTAAAGAGATTTTAAACGGCTTTGTAAAAAACACACTCTACATCAGACAGCTTATAACTAAAGCCTTTCAGGAAAGAGTGACAAGCTTTGATTTCAACAGCTCGGGATATATGAATATGTATGGTAAAAACTCAATGGTTCTGGAGGTAACCAAACACTACATTTTAAAGTTTCTCGAAAAGGAGAAGAATATTTGCCCAGTTACAATTGTTGATTTGGAGAAGCAGGTTGAATGGCTTGCTCCTACAAGTGGCTCACCAGTAAAGATTAAAGGTTTTATTGACAGGATAGACTCTAAAGATGGTATTACCCGTGTGATAGACTACAAAACAGGTGTCTCGCAAAACCACTTTACCGAGGTTAAAGAGCTGTTTGACCCGGAGAAACACTCAAAGGTAAAAGCTGTTTTTCAAACTATATTGTACTCCAATATTTTGCAAGATAGTAGTGGGGGAGGACGTTACCAACCGGGTATAATAAATGTAAAAGAGCTATTTA
>JALVBA010000206.1 GCA_027010905.1 Marinilabiliaceae bacterium | reverse complement strand
TGATTGAAAAGTATAATGGCATATACAGGTGATGATAAAATATTGCTTGATGGGTTGAAGAGTGGTTTGGAGGAATCGTACGAAAAACTGTTTATGACCTACTATGCTCAATTGGTTGTGTTTGCACAAAAAATGCTTGGGGATGAAGATCTGTCGCGTGATATGGTTCAGGATGTTTTTGTAATGTTTTATGAGAAGCGTAAGGAGTTAAATATTCATACCTCTTTAAAGTCACACCTATATCAAACAGTTCGGAACAGGTGTCTGAATCAGATAAAAAGAACTCAGATACGTAGAGACCACCATGCTGATATGTTTGTAGACAAAAAGAGGCAGGAAGCAGAATTTGAGGATAAGATGCTGGAGACGGAGCTGGAAGCAAGAATATTTAATGTTGTGGTATCGTTACCCAAACAGTGCAGACGTATTTTTGAGATGAGTCGTTACGAAGGGGTAACTAATCAGGAGATTGCTGATAAGTTAAGCTTGTCGAAACGAACCGTTGAAACGCAGATAAGTAAAGCATTAAAGAGATTGCGTAATAAGTTAAAGGATCATGTTGATGTGGCATTGTTTTTTGTCTTGTGGTTAATGAGTTAGAACAATGAATTAATATATTTTAAAATTAATACGTGTAACGTTACTTTTGTTTGTCATTAGTATTGTATAAGAACTTAAACTTGAACTATGGAATTTTTACTTCAATTACTGGCACAACTATTTGCTGCCCCGGTAGAAGGGACGAATCAAACCGTACAGGAGAATACCAGAGTTCCCGAAACACTTCAGGCTGAAGATAGTGCTGAGTTGGTTATGGAGGAGGAGCAAATAGAGCCTAACCTTTTTAATGTTATGGATTTTCATTAATCTGTCATTATTTAGGTATTATTATTAACTATGGAAGAAAATTCACAAATAGATCTGCTTATTGTCAGACGCCTGACAGAAACCCTTACCGATAAGGAGGAGGGAGAACTTGTGGCGTTTATGGCTGAAAGTCTGCTCAATAAAGAATATGTTGAATCTTTTGAGGAAACATGGATAAGTATCAGCGAAAGCGGTATGTTTAACAAAATAGATTCCCGAAAAGATTGGGAGAGTGTCAGAAGCCAAATGGGTTTTGGCCAGAAAGAGATTAAATCTTTCAGGAGTCGTATGTTTAGAGTAGCAGCAGTTATAGTGCCTGCTCTTATTATTCTATCCTCATTAATTGCCTATTACTATCTGCCCGGCTTTGGTCGTTTAACAGTTTTTAATGCTAAGCACAGCAAAGAGTTGGTTAATTTGCCTGATGGTTCTGAAGTTACACTCAAGAAGGATGCCAGACTGATTGTTGTAAAAGGTTTGAAGGGGAATGAAAGAAAGGTGAAGTTGAAAGGCAAAGCATACTTTAAGGTTGAGAAGGATTCAAATCACCCATTCTTAATCTCTATCTCAGGAGCAAAAATTAAGGTGGTGGGTACAGCATTTGACCTTGAGAACCAAGGTAAGAGAGTAACTATTAATGTTACTGAAGGTATTGTTAAATTCTCAAGCAGACACAAGGAGATTCTGGTTCATAAAGGAGAAAAAGCTGTTTTTGACGGGAAAATATTTTTGAAGAGTAAAATGGAAAACAACAACTTTTTAGCCTGGAAAACCGGAGTGATGAATTTTCAGAATGCCGGAATAGATGAGATTTTAGGCGTTGTTGTTGATTGTTACGATGAAATATCGGGTTATAAAATTGATACTAAGAACAACATAAAGGTTACTACAGCTTTTGATAATCAGCCCATAAAAGAGGTTGTTGAAGAACTACAAATTCATTTTAATAAAAAAATCGTTTTACATGACGGTATTTTGGTCATCTCTGATTAAATTTGGGGATGAATGAAATAGATGATTAGACGAGATTTATTACCTGTATATAAAGTCTTTTTTGTTTTTATCGCTCTTCTTTTCGCTCAGTTGGTACATGGTCAGAGTCCGCTTCAAACAACTGTTAAGATAGAGGAACGCAAAGGTTCTACGCGTTTTTTTCTAAATCAAATAGAGAGTGGTTCAGGTGTAGTATTAAGCTACAGCAACAAACTCTGTTTTAGTAATGAATTAATCTGCCCCTATTCAGAAACTAATATCCAAACTCTTCTCGATTGGTTATTTGAGGATTGCCCTGCTATTTATATTGAGCGGAACAACAAGGTTATTATCAAGTCCAAAACTCTTCGACAAAAAAAAGTTACCATTAGCGGGTATGTAAAAGATGGTAGTTCGGGGGAGGTACTGATTGGGGCAAATATGTATGACAAGGAGACGTTTTACGGTACCACCAGTAATAATTTCGGATTTTACAGCCTTACTCTACCAGCTGGGAATATCTCATTAAACAGCTCATATATCGGATATCAAAAGTTTAGTAAATCACTTTCATTAATCAGAGATACTTTTATTATTATAAAATTGCAACAGCGGGCTGAGTTAAATGAAGTTTCTGTTTTGGGTGTGTATATTCCATCTGAGCTTGAGAGTACTTCAATAGGCACAATTGATGTTCCCATGCATCAGATAAGGAATATGCCAGTCTTTCTTGGCGAGGAGGACGTGATGAAAAGTATTCAGTTATTACCTGGTATTCAGAGTGGTGGTGAGGGGTTTAGTGGATTGTTTGTGCGTGGAGGAGGACCGGATCAAAACCTAATTATGCTCGATGATGTGCCTGTTTACAATGTGGGTCACCTGCTCGGGTTTTTCTCAATTTTTAATGCAGATGCAATTAATAAAGTGTCTATTGTAAAGGGTGGTTTCCCGGCTCGGTATGGAGGGCGTCTCTCTTCGGTGGTTGAAATCAGAACTTATGATGGCGACAGTAAAAAGATTAACGGCTCTGCCAGTATAGGTATTCTCTCGTCGCGTGCCTCTTTGAACGGACCAATTATTAAGGATAAACTTTTGTACTCCTTGTCGTTCAGACGTACCTATTTTGATTTGATTTCAGCCCCTTTTCAGTGGAACAAAGAGGAGAAGGAAAAATACTTTTTCTATGATTTGAATGGTAAGTTGAGTTATTATCTTTCGGATAAAGATAAGTTTTATGTTAGTGCTTACGGCGGTAAAGATGAGTATACTGTAAAATATAACTATCAGGATATCTCTACTTCTAATGATGAGGATGAGAGCACGAAAACAATTAATGATACTAGAAGCTCAGGATGGGGGAATCTTATTCTGTCTGCTCGTTGGAATCATGTTTTTGGCAAGAAATTTTTCTCTAATGTTACAACAACAGTTAGTGACTATCGTTTTTATATCAGTCAAACACAAAACTACATGCTTGGTGAGCAGTGGAAGTATATTTATCAACGTTATTTTAGTGGCATACGCGACTTTGGTGTAAAGGTGGATTTTGACTATCTGCCTATTGCCAGACACTATGTCAGATTTGGTGGCAGTTATACGCAACATCTTTTCTATCCAGGAATAGATGTTGTTATGAGTGATATTAATGATATCGCTCCTGTGGATACCACTTATGGGGGAAACTCCCTTCTTCGTCCTGAGGCTCACCTGTATGTTGAGGATGACTTCAATGTTTTTAAGAGATTCAAGGTTAATCTTGGGGTTCATTTCTCATCTTTTTTTAGCGAGAGTAAAAGTTACTATTCTCTTGAGCCTCGCCTGTTAGCCCGGCTACTTCTTAGCAGTAAGGTTTCGCTGAAAGGGTCATACTCTGAGATGACACAGTATGTACATCTTTTAAGAACAGCAAACGTGGCTCTGCCTACTGATATGTGGTTGCCTGTTTCGGATAATATTAAACCAATGCGGGCAAAACAATCCTCTATTGGTGTTGAGTGGAGCATAAGGAAAGATATGTTTTTATCGGTTGAGGGGTATCATAAAAAACTTAATAATATACTTGATATCAAGGCCGAATCAAGCTTTTTTGATTATTCACTTAACTGGGAGAGTATGTTGGTTTCTGGGAGTGGGGTTTCAGATGGTATTGAGTTTCTGTTACATAAAAAATCGGGTAGTCTTTCGGGTTGGTTTGGATACACCTACTCTGAGACTTACAACAAATTTGATGAGCTGAATAACGGTAAGGCATTTCCTGCCAGTACTGACATACGACATGATATTTCAATGTTTCTATCGTATCAATTCAATAAGATGGTTGATGGTGGAATTACATGGGCTTTTGGCTCAGGTATCCCCATTTCGCTACCATCGGATAAATATTATGCTCCGGAGCTGCCTACCGCACAGTATGAGGAGGCAACAGGTTACAATATGCTAATTAGTGAGCGTAACAGTTACCGCATGCCCAATTTTCACAGAATGGATATTGGATTTAATTTCAAGAAGAAGAAAAAGTGGGGGATGAGAATATGGAGTACAGGTATTATAAATGTTTATGGACATCAGAATCCTTTCTTTCTATATTTTGATGATAACATGAACGAAGAGACGGGAGATTCTTATTGGTCGCTTAAGCAGTTTAGTCTGTTCCCATTTCCGCTGCCTTATGTTAGATATACTATTAAATTTTAAAGTAATAAAATGGTAAAATTGAGTATTAAATATTTGCTTTGTTTGTTGTTGTTGCTGATTTCAGTACTGTTTGTGCAGTGTGAAAAAGATATTGAGCTTGAGCTGAAAAAGGAGGGTAACAAAATGGTGCTATACTCATTTATTTATCCCGATTCAGTGTTCCGATTGCATTTTAGCAATAGTGTGGATGTGCTGTCGAAGGATAACTACAAGTTTGTTGATAATGGCCTCTTTAAGTTGTATGTGAATGATTACTACAAGGGTAAGTTTAACTTTCCTGAGAATGAGGTGTCGGGTGAATGGCGAAACTTTAACTTTTCAGCTGGTGACTCAATAAGGCTTGTGGCTATTGATGCAACCCCCGATACCGCAACTGCGAATACTTTTATTCCCCAAACTATCTCCATTGAGAAATTAGATTCGGTTAGTAGTAAATATCAGGGGACAGATGGAATACTGTATGAGGTACTGAAATGTAATTTGAAGTTCACCGACCCTAAGTACCAGGAGGATTACTATCAGTTGGTGATTGTTCAGGAGCGGTGGGAGGTAATTGATGATGTGGAGGCCTACTACCGTGAGGTGGTTGATTATATAAAAGATGATCCGGTTTTTTACTCTCGTAATCAGGAGGGTACACTTATGGAAGGGCTAGATTTTCATGGCATGTTCGATGATGAGGTAATTAAAGGGTCATACAATTTGCAGTGTCTAGTGCCTTCGTCGTACTACAAGTTGTATTGGTTTGATAAGAAGGTAAAACTTACATTTTACCTCTATCACCACACAGAAGATTACTACAGGTATTTTCGTACGAAGCTGATTTCAGACTACTATAATGGCTTGCCTATTTTTGAGCCTGTTAATATTCATTCAAATGTTGAGAACGGTATAGGACTGGTGTCTGGAGTCTCTTTTACGTTGGATTCATTGGTGTTTGTACCGGATGAGTAATGAGACGTTGATGCACATCGTATCCCGATATTCGGGACTTCGCTATTGCTCAGCATCATATATCACACATCGTCCATCCCACATCGTAGTTTCTGCCATTTTGTTTGATTTTCGGCAACAATGGCAGTAGAACATCAGGGCATGAAGTTTGTTAATGAAGAAGCAACTTTGCAAAAAAATAAATAACTAATATATATATCATGGCTCTATTTGGTAAAATTGGAAGTCTGGAAAGTAACCAGGAAGAAAAAAATGAGATTAAAGAAGTTGAAAAAGTCAAGGTGCTAATCGTTGGTTCTGGGCCTGCGGGATATACTGCTGCTATCTACACTGCACGTGCTAACCTAAGTCCGGTATTGTATGAGGGACTTCAACCGGGAGGTCAGTTAACAACCACTACTGAGGTTGAGAATTTTCCGGGATACCCACAAGGAGTTACCGGTTCTGATATGATGGAAGACCTGAAAAAACAGGCCGAACGCTTTGGTACAGATATTCGTTTTGGACTTGCCACAGAGGCTGACCTGTCTCAGCGTCCGTTTAAAGTAACTATTGATGGAAGCAAAGTGATTGAGGCTGAAGCATTGATTATTGCAACGGGTGCAACAGCCAAATATCTTGGTCTGCCTGACGAAAAAAAGTATGCAGGCTCAGGAGTCTCAGCTTGTGCTACCTGTGATGGATTCTTTTATCGTGGAAAAGATGTTGCAGTAGTAGGTGGCGGAGATACTGCAGCTGAAGAAGCACTCTATCTTGCCGGGTTGGCTAAGAAAGTTTTTATGATTGTCCGTCGTGACGAGCTGCGTGCTTCAAAGGTGATGCAGGAGCGTGTTGCTAATGCTGAAAATATTGAAGTGTTGTGGAAACATCAGACTAAAGGTTTGTTTGGCGATGGAGTAGTGGAGGGAGCTCTTTTGGTGAAGAACCTCGGAACTCCTGAAGAGGAAGAGGTTAAAATTGCAATTGACGGCTTTTTCCTTGGAATTGGTCACAAGCCAAATTCTGACATATTTGAGTCATTTATCGAAACAGACGATGTTGGGTATATAAATACAGTTCCCGGAACATCTAAAACTAACGTACCTGGAGTATTTGCTTGTGGTGATGTTCAGGATTCAATCTATCGTCAGGCTGTTACAGCGGCAGGCTCGGGCTGTATGGCTGCTATTGATATTGAAAGATTTTTGGCTGAACAGGAGTAAATCAGCTTGTTAAATTACAATAAAAAAGGGAGCGAATTTTCGCTCCCTTTTTTATTGTGCAATTAAATATCTTAAAATATTGAGGCAAATTTGTCTTCATTATATTTGTTCGCTTTTAAATTCATTTGAATTGTTCCGAACGATTCAATTGTGTACTCAACATCTTCCATTGTGTGTACCGCTGTAGGAATAAGCCTTAACATTATCTGACCTTTAGGTATAACAGGGTAACCAACTATAGAACAGAAAATACCAAAGTTCTCTCTAAGATCCATTGTTATCTGAGTTGCCTCATTAACTGAACCTTCAAAGTACACCGGTGTTACAGGCGATTCTGTTACCCCAATATTAAATCCCTCTTTTTTCAGTCCGCTCTGAAGAGCATTAACAACCTTCCATAAATTATCTTTTAGTTCCGGGTTTGATTTTAAAAGCTCAAGGCGTTTTAATGCTCCAATAACCATAGGCATAGGTAACGACTTAGCAAAGATTTGTGAGCGAAGGTTGTATCTTAGGTAACTTACAATATCCTCTGTTGTAGCAATGAAACCTCCAATACCTGCCATTGATTTGGCAAATGTGCCAAAATGAATGTCAATTTGGTCAGATACGCCGAAGTGTTCAGGAGCCCCAGAGCCTGTTTTTCCCATAGTACCAAAACCGTGTGCATCATCAACCAAAATACGGAAATCAAATTTCTTTTTCAGTTCAACAATTTTGTCCAAGGCACCTAAATCACCTGCCATACCAAATACACCTTCGGTAATAACAAGAATTCCTCCTCCTGTTTTCTCAGTATGCTTCTTAGCAAAGCCTAACATCTTCTCGGCTTTGTCCATGTCGTTGTGTGCAAAAACCCAACTCTTTCCACCTTTCGATTTGTGTAGAAACACACCATCCATAATACAGGCATGAGACTCAGAATCGTACACTATTGCATCATTACGCATGGCAAGTGCATCTATTAAAGATACCATTCCTTGATAACCGTAGTTTACAAGGTAGGCATCTTCTTTTCCCACAAACTCAGCCAGTTTAGCTTCAAGCTCTTCGTGCTTGCTTGTATGTCCTGACATCATTCGTGCACCCATCGGGTATGCCAGTCCCCATTTAGCAGCTGCATCAGCATCAGCCTTTCTAACTTCAGGATGGTTAGCCAATCCAAGGTAGTTATTCAAACTCCAGTTTAGGACATCTTTACCACGAAATTTCATTTTTGGGCTAATCTCCCCTTCTAATTTTGGAAAAGCAAAATAGCCATGAGCTTGTTTGCTATACTGACCTAATGGTCCCATGTTCTGAATTAATCTCTCAAATATATCCACTATATTGTA
>JALVBA010000205.1 GCA_027010905.1 Marinilabiliaceae bacterium | reverse complement strand
AAAATTTATAATTATTATGAACAAAGCTCAATTAATCGATGCAATTGCTAGTGATTCTGGTTTAACAAAAGCTGATGCTAAAAAAGCGTTAGATGCTTTTATTAATGTAACAGGTGGTGCCCTTAAGGGTGGAGATCGTGTTGCTTTAGTAGGATTTGGTTCTTTTGGCGTTACTGAAAGAAGTGCTCGTATAGGAAGAAATCCTCAAACTGGTGCAGAAATTCGAATTTCTGCTAAGAAAGTTGTTAAATTTAAAGCTGGTAGTGAACTGACTGATTCTATTAACTAGATCTTCTCAGTTTAAAAAGATATAAGAGAGTGCATTTACGGTACTCTCTTTTTCGTTTTATATAGTGGCGTATGACAGACAAGGGATTAATAGAGTATTTGTCATCTGTTATTACTGATAAGCGTTTTGCTCAGATTCAGGAGGTACTGCAAAATCGTACAAGATATCTGACAGTTGTGCTCGAAGATATTTATCAGTCTCAGAATGCCAGTGCCGTACTGCGAACTTGTGACTGTTTCGGCATTCAGGATGCACATATAATTGAGAATGAAAATGAGTATAATATCAATCCCGATGTAGTACAGGGAGCATCGAAGTGGTTATCGTTAAATTACTACAACGAGAAAGGTAACAACACACTTGATGCAATTAATAAGTTGAAGGCAGACGGGTATCGTATCGTGGCAACAACACCTCACACAAACGATATAAACCTCGAGGAGTTTAATATAATTGCAGGAAAAACAGCACTGGTTTTTGGTACCGAGCTTACAGGCATATCAGATGTAGTAAGAGAGAATGCCGATGAATTTTTGAAAATACCCATGTATGGGTTTACCGAGAGTTTTAATATCTCGGTTTCGGCAGCAATAGTTTTACACCATCTGGTTTTTAAGTTAAATGAATCAGGATTGAATTGGAAACTTTCTCAGAAAGAGTCGGACGAGATACTTTTAAACTGGTTGAGAATTACAGTAAAAAAGAGTGAATTGGTAGAGAAAAGATTCTACAGAGATAGAAAATAGTAGCCATATTAGAAAAATGTAATGTTTTAATAACAATATTTTGCGTTATCATTTGTTTTAATAGTGATTGTTTTTAATTTTGAATAAATGTTTTCTTATGAATTGTATAATTATTGATGACGATAAATTATCTCTTAGGATAATTGAGGACTTTGTAGAGAAGACAGAGGGGTTGAGTCTTGTGGGTGCATACTCCAGTGCTATTGACGCAATAAACAATATGTCGAAAGAGGATGCTCCTCATGTGCATATTATCTTTTTAGATATTGAGATGCCTGAGATGTCAGGTATCGACTTCCTGAAATCATTAAACGAACTGCCCCAGATAGTAATCTATTCGTCAAAAGAGAAGTACGCAGTTGAATCGTATGAGTTTGATGTTACCGACTATCTTCTGAAACCGGTACAGTACGGTCGTTTTATTAAGGCAATTAACAGAGCTAAAGAGCGATTTGAGAAGAAGGAGAAGTTTGGAAGCGAGGGGAGTGAGATATTTATCAAGAATAACAGTTCACTTGTACGTGTGAAATATGATGATATTCTTTGGATTGAAGCTTTGGAGAACTATGTTATTGTGAACACCTTTAAGGAGAAGTATACTATTCACTTTACAATGAAAGCAATATCTGAGAAGATGCCTTCGGATAAGTTTGTTCGTATTCACAGATCGTTTATTGTCAATATCAGCAAAATAAAGATGATAGAGGACAATTCAGTTATTATCAGGCAGGATAGCGGTTCGAAAATTATTCCAATAGGAAAGTCGTATAAAGATAACTTGATGGATGATATAAATCTTATTACAAAATAAAAAAAGCCGCATTAGCGGCTTTTTTATCCTCAAATCCTACCACTTAATTTCAAGGTTAAAATAGATATAATCATTGTTACTGTTTCCTGTACCATCAGGTGTATGGTGCTGGTAGTTAATCGCAGCAGTAAGATGCTTTGGAACTATAACATACTCAACTCCTGTATAGGAATACAAGCCATCTTTTTTAAGCCACTTGTTGATATATTCAACATTATCGCCATATTCCGGTTCATCAGAAGAGAGCTCTTTAAACTCTGACCATACGCCATCAACACGAAACCAAATTCCAAATCTCGGGAAAAAGTTAAACTGGCTAAAAATAGAATAACCGTATCTGTTGTGCCCCTCAGTGTAGATGTAATTTTTCTGATAGGTATATTCAGCCCCGAAGGAGAAGTTCTTAAGTTTCAATCCGGCCAATCCGGTAAAAGAGGCGAGGTGCAGGCTGTCGGTTGAGTAGTCGCCGTATGCCCTAAGTAGCACCTTTTTCTGAAATAGATAAGAGGTGACTCCAATACTTGACCTGAAAGCATCGTCAGCATCAAATTGTTTATATCCTTCACCATTAAAGAAACTCATGTCAAAGTCAAAATTATCAAGTTTGTAAACAAAGGCAACACCCAGGTCGGCACTGAAATTGAATTTCTGAAAATCGGGCATTGTGGGCATAATATATCTTTTACCCCACAACGTCTCCTCCACCTTAAACTGATATGTACTCTGCAATCCAAAACCAATCATTAGCCGATTCTTTTTATAGTAGATCGCAGCAGTTTTGAAATATACATATTGATTATTAACTTCAGGTGTGATGAATTCAGCTGCTCCCACATCCACTCTTATCTTGGCACTGAAATTGGGAGCAAACTTCAACCCATAACCTAGATAGGCACGCTTCAGTTCAAAGCCTTTATTGTTATCACCTTTGTTAATACTGGTATTGAAGTTTGTAAATATCTTACCTTCAATCTTATCTTCCATCTTAAACTCCTCTTGTGCCGTAATTAAAATACCGGTAGTGAATAGTAGTGTAAGAGAAATAGTGGCTCTTTTTCTAAGTGACATAGACGTGCTGCTGCTTATTAACTTTTGTGTCATTATTAATTCAGCTTTATTTATTGTTCTTAAAAGATACAAAATCTCTTTGAGCTTTTAACAGATTTATTAGATGTAACAGAAGATTTTGTGTCTCATGCAGAATATTCAGGTAGAGCATACTTCCTTTTGTACTAGCCTTATCATTTTTTATTCTCTTCAACTGCTCTTTTCTGAACCCTTTCAGATGTACAATAAGAGTCTGTGCATTTGTCAGAAGATTATCCAAAGCGCTAAAGTCTGATGTCTCAATCATCTTTACACTGTCGTTTATTACAGATGTAATTCCCTCTCTGATGTCATCAAGATCCTTAAACTGCCCCGTAGTGAAAACTTTATGGTTATTGTCAAGATGATCGAAACATGGATTTGTAATAAAGGTCAGGCAGTGAGCCGTTTCTCTCAGATAATCAACAACCTGAACATAGAACAAGCTTGAGTCTATATCCTCATTTTGAAGTTTCTTAACTGTAGAGAAGATATTGTTCTTTAGCTTTTTGGTCTTTTTATTTATCGCCTCAACCACCTTCACCGACTCCTTTAATCGCTTTCTGTCTTCAGCCTCAAATGCACTTAACGACTCACTATATATAAATGATACCTCCTTAGTAATTTGTGAAACACTCAGTGTACACTTGTCCAGAATTGTAGAAGAGAGGATTTGTCCGTCAATCTCTTCGATGTCAAGTTCGCCTATTTCCGACTCTTTGTCACTCTTGTTTTTATAATTTTTGTGTGAGCGATAGATGAAATATGCAGCAATAAGTAGCAGAATTATCACTGCGGTAAATCCACCAAAATAGATGATGTTTGCAACGATAAATGCAATAGTGAAAGCTGAAAATGCAGTTAGAAACCAACCTCCAATAACCGAAAGAACCCCGGTTACTCTGTAAACTGCACTTTCACGACCCCATGCACGGTCTGTTAATGAACTGCCCATTGCAACCATAAATGTAACATAGGTGGTTGATAGCGGAAGCTTAAAGTTTGTGGCTATTGATATCAGTATACTTGCAACCACAAGGTTTACTGATGCTCTTATCATATCAAAAGCCGGGGCATCCTTTCCAAGTTTCTCTCGTTGTTCAATTGCTTCTGTTGCATCAAACTGTTTGTCTAACCATCTTCTCATGCCTGATGGTAAAACTCTGTTTACCACTTGCGAAGCATTTATTGATCCTCTTACTATTGATCGTGCAAAGAATGAAGAGCCAAACCTCTCTTCTCCCTCTTGTTGTCTGCTTAAGTCGAGTGATGTTTTTACTACTGATTTCGCCTTCTTCGATGTCCAAAGGGTGGCAACCATTATGGAGCCGGCAATAATCAGAAGATATGTGTCGGTCTTAATCTTTCCTGCCAGACCATCCATCAGTAGAGCATCAGGAGATACTCCTGGATGGTTCAAAAATATTTTAAATGATTCGAATCCTGCCAGTGGCACTCCAATGAAGTTAACCAGATCGTTACCGGCAAAGGCCATTGCCAAAGCAAAAGTGCCTACCAAAACAATAAGTTTAAGAATGTCGAACTTAAATATTGCCTTAATAGCAGCCAGTAATATCGTCCAGCCCACCATGCTGAAAATGATGATGGTCATAGCGTTTTCATTAATCCACTTTTTTGTGTCTGCATGCATGAACGATGCACTTTTTGCCCCTTTAACAAGTATGAAATATGTAATTGCTGATATTGCTATTCCTCCCCATATAGCTCCAAAATATTTCAATCTTTTGGAGTAGTTGAAAGAGAATGTCAGCCTTGTTAAGTATTGTATCACGGCACCGGCAATGAAGGATATCACCACTGACATAAGTATTCCGGAGATAATAGCCAGCGCTTTAGCAGAGTTAATATAGCTGCTCACCGGGATTTCGGGATTGTATGAAGCTTTTATTATTGCTACTGCCGTGGCAGCACCAAGCAACTCGAAAACAATAGATACTGTTGTAGATGTTGGTAGTCCTATTGTGTTAAACACATCAAGCAGAATGATGTCGGTAAGCATAACGGCCATGAAAATAATCATGATGTCGGCAAAGTAAAAATACTGTGGGTTGAAAATTCCTTTACGGGCAACTTCCATCATACCGGTTGAGAAGGTGGCACCGACAAATATACCGGCAGCTGCTACAATCATAATGATTTTGTACGGAGCTGCTTTTGCTCCAATAGCTGAGTTCAGAAAATTTACTGCATCATTGCTAACACCAACTACAAGGTCGGATATGGCAAGAAAAAAAAGTATTACTACAAAGACTAAATAGATGTTTTCCATTGTTTGAGTTTTATTAATATTTATCGGGGGCAAACCTATACATTAAAGGGAATAACAATGTTTATTTTATCTTAAGTGTATGTTAAGAAATTGTTAACTAAAAGAAATTATTCCAAATTTTAATAAAATCAAAGCTATATGTCTATTTATTACAATAAGTTTGATACCTTTATTTAAAAGCTTTCACTATTTTTGAGCTTTGAGATTAACAAGGAGTGTTAGATAGGTTTGTAGTTATATCTTTTTGCTAAATATTTTTAAACAGGTTGTGCCTGATATTATAGAAGATGGGTGTGCATTATATTCTTGATGGTGTTATAATTGGATTTGCGGCTTCGATACCTCTTGGCCCGATAGGGGTTCTTTGTATTCAGCGAACACTGAACAAAGGAAGATTGTCGGGGTTTGTTTCCGGCCTTGGTGCTGCCTTTTCCGACACAGTTTATGCCATAATTGCTGCATATAGCCTCTCATTTATTGTTGGCTTTGTGGAGTCTAAATTATTGTGGATACAAATTTTTGGTGCGTTGGTATTAATTGGCTTAGGTCTGAAAATATTTTACTCTAACCCGGCGATTCAACTCCGTAGGCAAAAAAACAAAAGCAGCAATCTTCTTCAGGATTTCTTTTCAACATTCTTTCTCACAATAACAAACCCGTTGGCAATATTTCTCTTCTTTGGCTTCTTTGCCAGTTTCGGTGTTGTGCCCGCTAACAGAGATTTTCTGGGGCAGATTGTACTTATTGGCGGAGTTACCGTTGGAGCCTCATTGTGGTGGTTTATTCTTACCGGACTAGTTAGCCTCTTTAAGAGTAAAATTAACCTGAGACGATTGTGGTGGATGAATAAGATTGCAGGTGTGGCAATTGTGGTTTTTGTTATTGTTGCTTTCGTTACCTGGATGGTGAATGAGTACTCTCCGTAGAGGAGTTGTGAACTTATTAGAGGTGATAACTAGGATCTATTACTATTAATTATTTCAAAGTTCCGAACAACTGCATCAATTGTTTTGTTATCAGATAAAAAAAGCTTCAAAATCAAGGCTATTTACATATCTCTTAATTTTTTGCGCAGATTGTAACATATCCTCTAATAACAATATGGTATCGCGTTTAGACATATTTTAAGTCTGAATTGATTGAATCCAAATACTTTTCTTTGACACCTTTCTTAGACACCAAATCCACCTTAAAGCCTACAATACCCTCTAACTCCTCAGCTAAATCAATGAATCTGATGCCAATCTTATCTGAAAACTCAACTAGAATGTCTAAATCACTTTTATCACTCTGCTCTTTACGTGTGAGTATGAACCAAAAATTGCCATTGACTTAATTGGATAGTCATGAAACAATCTGTATTTATGACTCCTCAATGTTCTTCTTGTTTCTTGTAACGTTTTCATAACTCAAAAATACTACTTTTTAATAAATTTAAGAAATAATCCATTTTACAAGGTTCATGCCATCTAAAAATGCGGCTCCAACAGCTCTTTAACAACCTCAGGTATACGCATTGGTCGTCTGGTTTTGGCATTAATAAATGCCTGAATGGAGTATCCCGAAGTAATCAGTTTTCCTTTTGGATTATGGATTGTGTAGTCGAATTTTATTCGGGCGGCGGGCATCTCTCGTAACTCAGTAGTTAGCGTAAGTACATCGTCGTAGTATGCAGGGGAGTGGTATTTTATATAGATATCTGACAGAGGTATCAGTATGTCAGCCTGTTCCATCTTCTTATATGAAAACCCAAGCTCACGGAACATCATAGTTCTTCCAACCTCAAAATATCTTGGATAGACAGCGTTGTTCACTATCCCCATCTGGTCTGTCTCGCCATATCTTACCCTAATCTCTGTTCTGTTTTTTATCATAATTTGTTAAATGTTTCGGTATCTGTACTTCACGGTTTTCTTCACTCTAACCACAATGCATCCCTTGTGAGTGTAATTTCTCCTCCCCTTGGGGGAGGTAAGGGAGGGGCTCTTTTTATTTATATAGGAGAGTCCGGCTCTTTAGCCATGTGATTGTACGATAACTTATCAAGTAATCCCGGAACTATCTTGCTCAGAAATACAGTTAATTTCCCCTCAACAAAAGTGAGTATCAAAGTTCGTTTTCGTCTCTTTATTGCTTTCACGACATGCTTAGCCACCTCTTCGGAACTCATCATCTTATCCTCTTTTCTCGGTGTCTCACCCTGATGTGAGCCATCAGCTGTTAATGCTGATTTTCTTACATTAGAAGCAGTAAACCCCGGAGCAGCAATCAGAACATGCAATCCTTTTTTGAGATTCTCAACTCTCACAGTCTCCAGAAATCCGTGCATTGCAAACTTTGAAGCGGAGTAGCCTGTACGACCTGGCAAACCAATGAATCCGGCAATGCTTGATATTCCTACTATCGAACCTTTACTCTCCAGAAGTGATGGCAGTGCATATTTGGTACAGTAAACGGTGCCCCAGAAATTCACATCCATCAGTTTACGCAGTACATTCAAGTCCACATCTTTAAAGGCGGCACGCATCGATATTCCGGCATTATTAATAAGTATATCAATCTTTCCAAATCTCTTTTTGGTCTGTTCAATCAGGTTTTCACACTCCTCTTCGTTACTCACATCTGTCTTTACAGCAATGGCTTCAACTCCACCTTCTCCCAATTCAGTAACAAGTTTATTCAGTTTGTCTATACTTCTTGCAGCCAGTGATAGGTTAGCTCCCTCTTTGGCGAAAGCTTTTGCCAGTGCCAGCCCAATTCCTGATGATGCTCCTGTTATTATTACCACTCTGTTTTTCATAAAAACCCTTTTGTTT
>JALVBA010000204.1 GCA_027010905.1 Marinilabiliaceae bacterium | reverse complement strand
ATAAGACACCAAAGTAAAAATAGCTTTGCTTTTGGAGATTTATTTGTGTAACTTTTTAAAAAAGAATGAATTCAATATTTGTTTTTAGTATGAAGATAAATTTTAGTAACTATGCAGCTTGAAATACTGTTCGGGATTTCGGTTAACCCTTGAGCGGTAGCAAGTTAATTTAAATTTTTAATTATGTCATTGAAAAAAAGTATCCTTGATCTTCGTAAAAGGAAGAAAAAAGTGCAACAAGGTGGTGGAGAAAAAGCCATTGAAAGGCAGGTATCCATGGGTAAACTAACTGCTCGTGAGCGGATTCAGGCACTTTGTGATAAAGATTCTTTTATAGAATACGACCTGTTTGTTGAACATGAAGCCCGTGGCTTTGGAATGGAGAAGAAAGAGCTCCATGGCGACGGAGTAATTATTGGTACAGGTTCAATTTATGGTTCTCCGGTATGTGTGTTTGCACAGGATTTTACCGTTGCCGGTGGTTCATTAGGTTTGATGCATGCCCGTAAAATAACTAAGATAATGGATCATGCTCTAAAAATGCGTGTTCCTCTAATTGGTATTAATGATTCCGGTGGAGCCAGAATTCAGGAGGGTGTTAACTCACTTGCCGGTTACGGAGAGATCTTCTATCGTAACACTCTTGCTTCAGGAGTAATTCCTCAGATATCGGTTATTTTAGGGCCATGTGCCGGTGGAGCGGTATACTCACCTGCTCTTACTGATTTTGTTTTTGTGGTAGATAAGATATCTAAAATGTTTATTACCGGGCCAAGTGTAATTAAAACAGTTCTTGGCGAGGATATCTCTATGGAGGAGCTTGGAGGAGCTCGTGTGCATGCCGAAACTACTGGTAATGCTCACTTCTTTGCAGAGAGTGAAAAGGAGTGTTTCGACCAGATTAAAAAACTTATGTCATTTATTCCGTGGAATAATGAGACTAAATCACGAACATTTCCACCAAAACCTCCAAAAGTAAAAGGAAAGATTGAAAGCCTTATTCCTTCAGATCCAAAACAACCTTACGACATCAGAGATGTTATCAGGGCAGTTGTTGATAGTTCTGATTTCTTTGAAATTCAGGAGTTGTGGGCAGCGAATATTGTGATTGGCTTTGGGCGATTGAATGGTGAGACTGTAGGATTTGTGGCTAACCAGCCATTGGTTTTAGCGGGAGTGCTTGATGTTGATTCATCAGATAAAGCTGCTCGTTTCATCCGTTTCTGTGATGCATTTAATATTCCGATTATCACACTTGAGGATATGCCGGGTTATCTGCCGGGTGTTGATCAGGAGCATGCAGGAGTAATTCGTCATGGAGCTAAAATCCTTTATGCCTATTCGGAAGCAACAGTGCCAAAAATCACTGTTATTCTGCGTAAAGCATACGGAGGAGGTTACATTGCAATGAACTCCCGTCACCTTGGTGCCGATTTCATGGTAGCGTGGCCTACAGCTGAGATTGCTGTAATGGGTCCTGAAGGTGCTGCAAATATTATCTTTAAAAGAGAGATAGAATCGGCTGATAATCCTGAAGATATGAGAAAGAAGAAAGTTCAGGAGTATAAGGATAAGTTTGCCAACCCCTATGTTGCAGCCGCAAAAGGTTACATTGATGCAGTTATAGAGCCTTCAGAAACAAGAAAGCTCATACTGCATGCTATTGAGGTATCTGCAAGTAAGGAGGCAATGCGTCCGAAGAAGAAACATGGAATTCCACCATTTTAAATTAATTTAACCATGGCAAAAAAGTTTAAGGATTTAGTCGATTTTCAGGTGCTTAGCCTGAAGTACAAAACGAGGCTGACTAAGAAGTTTGAGAGCAGAAAGGGTTATGAGCCTCCTAACCCAAACCAGATACTATCATATATTCCCGGAACAATAGTAGAGATATTTGTCAAGAAGGGTAGTAAAGTTATGGAGGGAACGCCGTTATTGATTCTTGAGGCGATGAAGATGAGGAATAAAATAATTATGCCGTTCGACGGTAAGATAGCCTCTATTCATGTGACAAAGGGAGTTATGATTCCCAAAAATGAGTTGATGATTACTATTGAATAATAAAAGAATGTCGCCTGATTTTTTCAGGCGACATTCTTTTTCAAAACATTTTACTATTTCAAGACGAAAGTCTAAATGTATCTTCTATGTACCGTATCTCTTTTTTTGTATTAGCTTTTTTTTTTATGATATGAGCCTACGAATACACTGTTTGCAGCACGTTTCTTTTGAAGGTGTTGGCCATATTGAGGTATGGGCAAAGAAGAATAATCACACACTTTCGGTTACCCGTTTTTTTGAGGATGGAAAACTTCCTTCTCAGGATGACTTTGACTGGCTGGTTGTGTTGGGAGGCAGTATGAACATCTTTGATGATAGTTTGGGATGGCTGAATGAGGAGAAGATGTTTGTGAAAGAGACTATTGATGCCGGTAAAGTCGTTGTTGGTATCTGCCTTGGAGCACAGTTAATTGCTCATGTTTTGGGTGCAAATGTGTATGCCAACAATCATAAGGAGATTGGTTGGTGGCCTGTTGTTGTAACTGAGGGGTTGGGAGAGAGTCATGAACTGCTAAAAGGTTTTCCTGATGAGTTTGTTACATTTCACTGGCACGGCGATACCTTTGATACTCCAAAAGGTGCAGTAAACTTGCTGTCGTCTGAAGTGACGGCAAATCAGGCTTTCTTATACGACAATAGAGTTTTGGCACTACAGTTTCATTTCGAAACAACACCCCATTCATTAGAGGAGATAACAAGTAATTGCAGGGATGAGTTGTTTGATGCTCCGTTTATCCAACCGGAAAAAGTAATACTCGAAGATGGTGTCAGGTACATTTCAGATAATAACAAAAGGTTAGAGCTGATTCTTGACAGGTTGTCTAACCGTGATTTGTAAATGTACCGGTTAGTTAATTTGATGATGTTTTTTATGGTTTATTGTTAGTTTGATAAGTTGTTCGGCAAACAGCAGTATTACTATCCCCCCAATAATGTAAAGAGGCATAATTAATTTTCCCAGCAGAATCCCCAGAACCTCTTTTTCAGAGCTTAATATTACTGAAAGCAACAATCCAAATGTTGTACCCAGCCCAAAGAACAGCCATGAGAGACGGATGTTTCTGCTTATTGACTTCTCATCTCTTATTTTACTATTTATACGACTCATTAATCGCTCTTCAAAATCGGAAAATGGCATCTCCAATTTACTCTCGCCAATTAAATTATTCAGCTTATCGTCGCTGTTTTTATTTATAATTTCCATAAGAAACATATCTGAATTATAAAATTGTTTTCACCTCTTTTTGCAATAGCTCACTCAACGCAGAATAGAAATTCTTGCGTGCTCGATGTAATATAACTTTTGTGTTGCTTGCTGACCAACCTGTGATTTCATTAACCTTCTCCACAGAGTTCTCATCAAGGTAAAAGAGCCTTAGGGCAAGACTCTCTTTAGGTGAAAGAATATTTAATACCCTATTAATATAGTAGGTACGGTCTGTTTTATTTAAGCTGTCAAACCCATCAGGCTCGTCAGAAAAATTGTCATTAGTAGTACTAAAATAGCTCTCCTCCTGTCTTTTCAATTTTTTCAGCTGACGAAAAGCCAGATTTACAACAATTCGGTAGAGCCATGTGCTGAACTTCGATTGAAACCTGAATTTGCTTAGATTCTCAAACGCTTTGATAAATGCTTCCTGAGTAATCTCTTCAGCTGTGTACTCATCTTTAACAACCGACATAGCAACGGTGAAGGCCATGTGTTGGTATTTCCGTATTAAAAACCGGAAAGCCTCTGCATCACCTCCAATAACCCGTTTTATGTATGCCTCTTCCATTAATTGGTTTTGCTATCCTCTTTTTTATCGGCAAAATGTGCCGCAATCATTCCAAGACCGCCAAACATGAATCCTAGAATAGGAATAAAGTCATTCGGAACCTTATCAATCTTCCAAAGAATTACTCCAATTGATAATCCAAAAGTGATAGAGAAAATTAAGATTCCAAGTTTTAGCCAAGGGAATCTAAATTTGAATTGTCTTTTGTTTGGACGTTCAAAGAAGTTGGCAAAATCAAATTTACTAAAATCTATTCCTTCTGAAACTTTTTCAATCAGAGCCAAACGTTCTTTTTGTTTTGCTTTTAGATAAAAATACCAGGCAAGGAATATGCCTGCAAACAGGCTGATAAATGTTAATGCAACTGTAATGTTCTCCGCGATTCTTGATGCTGTGTCCATAATTTTTTGTTTTAAAGTTTCTTCTATGATACCCTGTCGCGAAGAAAGGTTACAACTATTTCAAAGTTTTCATTAGCTCAAAGCATAAGTTATCGATATTTCCCATCTCTTTACTGAAAGGAGAAACATTTGACAGAATAATTATTCCGGTTTTTCTTTTAGTATCAACTGCCATCGAAGAGGTATAGCCACCCGTTCCACCGTTATGCCAAAACCACCTGTCTCCCGATTTGGTTTTTATTATATGCCAGCCTAAAGCAATATTCATATTATCATTAACACTAAAAGTCATCTCTCTTGTTATTGCTAACTCTTTGTTTGAATTGTCGAATTGAGCAACTGCAAATTTTGACAAATCATCAACATCAGACAAAATTGCGCCTGCTCCTGCTAAAATGTTAAAGTCCCAGTTTGGCACCTCTTTACCAATGTAGTCTAACCCTTTTATTAGCTTGTTTTCAACAAGATTGCGGTCTGTTGTAGTAGCTGCCATCTGATATTTTGATACAATTAGTGTTTGAAGTAGACTCTCGTATGTGGTATTATCCATTTCACTTAACAGGTAGCCAAGTAGCCCCACTCCTAAATTTGAATAACCATATTTTTCTCCCGGGTTTTGAGATAGCTTAAGTTGTGTGTTTAAATATTCAATCAGTTTTTTTTATCATAATCTTTGTAAGGATTTTGAGGATTGACCAAAAGTAGATTCAGATTTGATGGCAGTCTGGGAAGCCCTGAAGTGTGATTGGCCAACTCTTTGAAAGTTATTCCCTTATCTTCTTTAATTGTTGATTTGGAGTAAGTGAATATTGTGCTGTCAAGGTCAACTTTGTGGTTAACTACAAAGTTGGCAAGAATAGTTGAGGTAAATACTTTTGTAATTGAGCCAATTTCAAAAACACTTTCATGGTTGTCGATAGTCAGGATAGAATCGTTCTCTCTTTTAATTCCATAAAATTTAGTAACTCCATTTTCAATAATTGCTATCGATACCTGCGTGTTATTGGGAAAGACTTTGGTCTTTTCAAAAATTAACTCTGATTGCTTTTCACTAACTCTATTCTCTTTGGCTGATTGTCCGTTAATAGCATTGCTCACCTGGCCGTTTGTGTATAAACAGATAGAAATAAAGAGTGTAGTTGTAATAAGATGTATTTTCATTTGGTTCTGTTTGAAAAATGATTTTTAATATGCCGTTTATACCGGTTATATTTTAGTGAGAGTTAATTTTTCAAGTTGTCGTTCTTCGTAAATAGATACTCTGTGATGTATTTAACTACTCCATCGTAGTCGTCAACCCCCTTTTCAATCTTGTTGGTTTTAAGGTATGTGTCGTTAGCTTTCGAGGCAGCTTTCTCAACTTGTGCATTGCGTAGTTTTTGCCAATGATTAATAATCTGTTTCATGTCAGAGATTACTTTTTTGTCTATTTTTGAGAAAGTAGTTTTGTAACTTCTCATCTTCTTTGCTTCGTACAGAAAGTAAAAGAGGGCATTAAGGTTGGCGGCATATTCTATCTGCATATTTTCGGAACTGTTACAAACATACCATGCATAAAAATTTGCCTCTGCTTCGCTGGTAATGCCAAACTGATGAGCTTTCTCATGTGCCAGAGTCCATGGGTACTCTACGGGTAACAGATAGCTATTGATATGTACTTCATTAAAGAAAGGTCCAAAATATCCTGATATGGCAGCCTTGGCAAAGAAACGGCTGAAAGTTATTGGCTTTGGTCTTCTTACTCCCTGAGGGTAATCAATTCTCAGAAATCCGGACTGCTTATTATAACTCTTTTCAACTAAAATATTAATGTCAGCATAGCTAATGTCAAAAGTGTCGGGGCGATAACTGTTTGCAGAGTTTATCAGGTGATCAAGAGCAAGGGTGAAATTATCAGCAGAAGGGGTTTGCTCCGGAATATCTAACCTTTCATTAATCTCTACTCTGAAGTAGTTAAATCCCCACAACCAGTAAAAGGCAATATAAATTATTGCCAGAGTGTTTATCAAAAACCGAGAAAAGATGCCGGCTTTTACTCTTCTGAAAATAAGAAGTGCCACTAAGATAATGAAGAAAAGAATTAACCCAATGTAGAAAATATCATCCAAAGAGAACGGAGAGATACTACTAAGCCTGCTTAACACTGATGCAATAACCGGGTAGAGACCTTCTGAATATAGCTTTTCTGTAATGTCAGGATTTGCTGCTGCCAGCTCAGTAAGTATAAATGTAATAAGAGCTAACCAGAGAGATAATAATTTCCTGCTCAAATGCTTGAGTCTGTCCATTATTGTATGTTTTTTGCTTTTGACATGAAAAGTATCATGGAAAGAACACCTCCGGCAAGACCTATCCAATATCCAATACTTGTGTCGATAAAGAATCCACCATTTTTTACAGGGGCAACAAGTAGGTATGTGAATGTTATAGTTGTCATAAATGCAGCCGATAACGAAAGCATCCAGTGAGGCTTCTTAACCTTTGCCAGATACATTGCACCCGCCCACAGTACTACTGTTGCCAACACCTGATTCGACAGACCCAGATATTTCCAGATGGTAGAGAACTCCAGTTTCGACAGGAGAAATCCGACAGCAAACAGAGGGATGCTAATAATTAACCTGTGCTTAATGGAGGTTTGCTTGTAATTAAAAACGTCGGCAACTGTAAGGCGGGCACTTCTGAAAGCAGTATCGCCTGTTGTAATAGGTGCGGCAATAACACCGATGATGGCAAATATTGCACCTATCTTTCCAAACCATGTGATACTAATTTCGTTCACAATCCATGCCGGATTGTGCCCTTCGGTAAGTATCGCTACATTCAATCCCTCTGCGCCATCAAAGAATGACATGGCAGCAGTAGCCCAAATCATAGCAACAACACTTTCGGTAATCATAGCACCGTAAAAAACATAACGTCCGTAGCTCTCTTTCTTAATTGTCCGTGCCATCATTGGCGACTGTGTGCTGTGAAAACCCGACAGAGCACCACACGATATTACAATAAAAAGCATTGGGAAGAGCAGGTTCTCAGTAGGGTTTTGGTGCATATTTCTGAAACTGTCAAGAGTTAGCTCCGGTACATGCAGTGCACCGGTTGCACCATTTATCAGTATGGCACCACCAACACCAATCGCCATAACCAGCAAAGCAATGCCAAACAGTGGATAGATACGTCCGATGATTTTATTTATCGGAAGAAGAGTTGCAATCAGGTAGTAGGCGAAAATGGAGTATAACCAGATTGAGAGACCTCCGTTGGTAAGAGTGGCCAATAGCCCTGCCGGACCGGAGACGAAAGCCACACCAACAAAAATTAGAAGTATCAGAGAAAATAGCCGGAGGAAGTTCTGAAAACCTCTGCCAAGATATTTGCCAACTATCTCGGGTATGCTGGCCCCTTCGTTTCGTATCGACAACATTCCTGAGAAATAGTCGTGTACAGCTCCCATGAATATTGCTCCCAAAACAATCCATATATATGCTGCCGGCCCATACATAGCTCCGAGTATTGCGCCAAAGATAGGCCCCAGCCCGGCAATGTTAAGAAATTGTATGGTGAATACTTTCCAAGTTGGCATGGGAGTAAAGTCAACCCCATCAGCCATCTCTATAGCAGGTGTTGGACGTGAATCGTCAGCACCAAAAAAACGTTCAACAAAACGACCATAAAAGATAAATCCAAGGATGAGTGTTATGATGGCAATTATAAAAGATATCATATCGATGTTTGCTTTAAAACAGATTATGTGAACTACGTGGCTGTAAATTTATTAATTTTTTTAAATGATGTTATTATTACAATACTCCGTTA